>JANNMP010000161.1:0-17904 GCA_031398015.1 Burkholderiaceae bacterium | reverse complement strand
GGTTGGTGGGGTATGGAACTCGCGAAGCGTCTGCTCGAAAGCCAGAAGGTTCCCATTTTTCTCATCAACGCCGCGGTCGGCGGAACGCGCATCGACCAGCATCAGCGCAACGAAGCGGACCCGACCGACCTCACGACGATTTACGGACGGATGCTGTGGCGCGTGCAGCAGGCGAGGCTCACGTACGGCATTCGCGGTATTTTGTGGCATCAGGGCGAAAGCGACCAGGGCGCCGACGGCCCGATGGGTGGCTACGGATGGGAAAGCTACCAGAAGTTGTTTTTGGAAATGTCGGCGGCGTGGAAGCAGGATTTTCCAAATGTGCAGCACCTCTACACTTTTCAAATCTGGCCCAACTCCTGCGCCATGGGCGGCAGCCAAGGCAACGGCGACCGCCTGCGCGAAAAGCAGCGCACGCTGCCGTTTTTGTATTCCAACATGAGCATCATGTCCACGTTGGGCGTGCGCCCGCCCGGCGGCTGCCACTTCCCGCTGATCGGCTGGGCCGAGTTTGCGCGCCTGATTCAGCCGGTCATGGAGCGCGATTTTTACGGGGCAAAGCCCGCCGCGCCCATCACCGCGCCAAACCTGCGCGGCGCCAAATGGAGCGCCACACGCGACAGCATCGCGTTGGAATTCGACCAGCCAGTGGCGTGGGATGACAAGCTGGCTTCGCAGTTCTACCTCGACGGCGAAGCCGGCAAAATCGCCTCCGGCAGCGTGGCGGGCAACCTGCTGACTCTCAAACTGGCCGCGCCGAGTTTGGCCAAGACCATCACTTATCTCAAAGAAGCGAATTGGAACCAAGACACGCTGCTGCTGGGCACCAACGGCATCGCCGCGCTGACGTTTTGCGAGGTGCCGCTGGCGGTCAAGCCGTGAGGTGCCCGCTGTTGGATGGCTAAACTTCACCCGTCCCGAAAATCACGTTGGAGAATTCAACAATGCAAAGAACAATCAGTCGCCGGGAAATGCTCCGCGAAACGGCTGTCGGTGTCGGTGCGCTGCTTGGCACAGGCTTGTTGCCAAAAATTGCCCAGGCCGCAGACAAACCTGTCGTCCAAACGGCTGGCGGTCCGAAGCGTGTTATTTTCTTTCTGCAAAACCATGGATTCGACCCGTTGACTTGCATTCCCAAGGATATCAACAGGGAAAGCTGTGCTCTCGACGGCTTGCCGCTTGAAAAGCCGATGCAGGCTTTGGAGCCTTATAAAAACCGGATCCACCAGCAACACACCCAGTTGCACCTGGGCCAGCGCCACCCACGGCAAGGCCACCACCTGCCAGACGGCCCACAGCAGCGCCAGCGCGCCACTGGCCGCCAGCAGCAGCCAGCGCCGCAGCGCGCGGGCGTTGTAGTCGTACAGGTGGCGCCCGACGAACATCGCCCACCGGTCGGCCAGGCTGGCCGATGCGGTGGGCGTGTGGGGCGGTGGCAGGGGCAGCATCCAGTGCTTATCGACCACTGCCCCGCCGCGCTGAAGGCCGGCCAGGGCGTTGCAGTTGTGCGATCAGTCGCCCAGCACGCTGCCGCCCAGGCGGCCCTGGTCGATTTTCGATTCACCCAGGATGAAGCCTTCACCCAGGATGAAACCTTCGGCCAGGATGAAGCCCTCGGCCAGGATGAAGCCACTGCCCAGTGTCATGCCTTCGGCCAGGATGAAGCCCTCGCCCAGGATGAAGCCTTCACCCAGGATGAAGCCCTCGCCCAGGATGAAGCCGCTGGCCAGCAGCTGCTGCTGGGCCACTGCCACGCCTTCGGCCAGGATGAAGCCCTGGCCCAGGATGAAGCCGCCGCCCAGCACCTGGCCGCCGCCGTTGTTGGCGTAGTAGGCCATCGACGCGCTGGGCTTGAACAAGCCGGTCTTGGCAGTGGCCGAGTTGGTGCCGGCCAGCGCGTTCATCAGCAGCACCTGCGGTGTCAGCAGCACCTGGGGCGTGGCATTGGCCTCGGTGATGGCGGTGGGCAGGGTGCCGGCCGGAATGCTGCCGCTGGCCTGGGCATAGGTGATGTTGCTGCGCAGCACCACATTGCGCACCCAGGTCAGCCGCGGGTCGTAGATCGGCTGCCAGCCAGTGAACAGCGCATTGCCGCTGAGCACATGGCTGCCGCCGGCAAACACCAGCCGCCCCCACTGGAACGATTCACCGTTGAAGGTGGACAGCTGCGCCGGCATGGCCTTGCCGGCGGCCAGCAGCGCACTGCCGGGCTTGAGCGTGCCGGCGGCCAGCGCCGACTCCAAGTCGGTGCGCAGCGCCTGGGCCAGGCGCACCGCGCCCTCGACGTTAAGCTGGCCGGCACCCTGCTGCAGCAAGTTGGCTTGGGCCAGCGGCTGCGCGGTGTACTGCAGGATGGCCTTGACCAGCGGCGGCGTCAGCCCCGGGTTGGCCTGCAGCAGCAGCGCAGCCGCGCCGGCCACCGCAGGCGCGGCCACCGAGGTGCCGCTGAGCGCCATCAGCTCCTGGTCACGCGACTGGGCGGCACCGGCCCTGGCCATCAGCGCCGGGTACAGCGTGGCCAGCAGGTTGCCCTCCGGAGCGGCGTAACCCTCGCGGTTGGCCACCGCACCCAGCATCTGGTTGCCCGGCGCCACCAGGTCGGGCTTGATGACGTTGTCGGTCCAGCGCCCGCCGTTGGCCAGCGCCAGGCTGCCACGCCCCGGCCCGCGTGAGCTGAAGCTGGTGATCACATCGTCGACGCGTCGCGAGGTGTTGGCGGGGTTGGCCGCACCCACGGTGATCACCGACGGCTCATGCCCCGGCGAGCCGATGGCGCCATAAACCTCGGCGCCGGCTGCGTTGCGCCCGGCGTTGCCAGCTGCGGCCACCACCACGATGCCCCCGGCCACCGCGCTGCGCGCTGCACGGGCCAGCGGGTCGACCAGGAACGAATCGACCGACGACGCCGCCAGGCTCATGTTCATCACGCGGATGTTGAACAGCTTGGAGCGCTGGATCACCCAGTCGATGCCGGCCAACACGTCGGCCATGTTGCCGATGCCGTGTTCGTTGAGCACGCGCACGTCGTACAGCGTGGCATTGGGGGCGATGCCGCTGGAATTCGGCTGCTGGTAGCCACCGGCGCCGGCAGCGATCGATGCCACATGGGTGCCATGGCCATAGGGGTCGGGCAGCGACGAGCGCGGTGCGGCCAGGTCTTTCTGCATGGCCAGGGGCACCAGGCCCGACACCTTGGCCTGCTTGGCGCCGTCCGAGCTCAAGTCCAGGCCGGGCAGCCAGGCCAGCTTCGCCATCGACTTGCTGTAGGCCGCGATGTCGACCACCTGCGACACCCGTGAATTGCCGTTGGCGTCCAGCATGTTGCGGTGATTCCAGTCGATGCCCGAGTCGAGCACGGCGATGCCCACGCCGCTGCCGTCCAGCGCCAGGCTGGTGCCGCTGCGCACGGCAGCACTGGCGCCGCTGCTGTCTTGCAACAGGCTGCCTGAGCGGCTGGCCACCCGGTTGGGGGCGATGGCCAGCACGTCGCTGCGCGCCGCAATGGCGTTGAGCGCCGACACCGGCAGCAGCCCCGCCAGCGCCCGCACCGACAGGTAGACGGTGTGCACCGATCCACCCCTGGCCAGCATGTCGGCGCGCAGCGACGCCAGGGTTACGTCGTCGCCGGTGGCCACGATCAGCACCCGGGCATAACGCTGGCCACCCAAGCTCTGCACCCAGGCAGTGGCCCCGGCGCTGGTGTTGTCGACCACGGCCGCCAGGTCGCTGGCAACCTTGGGGCTGGCGGCGCTGCGGCTGGTTGTGCCCGTGTTGGCCGCGCTGGTGCTGGTCAGGGCGGTGCTGGTCAGGGTGCTGACGCGGGAGGTGACGTCTTTGCCCTGCGCCGGCATGGCCACCGCCATGGCCAGCACCAGGCTGGCCAGCGTGCCCAGGTGCAAGAACGTGGGTCGTGTCTGTTGCATTCGAAGGTCTCCGGAGTGCGTGTGCTGCTGCGCCAACACCCCCTGTGCCGGACGCAGCAACCCCTTCCAGGGAGATCGTCAGAACAGGCCGAGGCTTGAGGGCCAGTTGCGCCGTGGCGGCTGGCAAAACGGCAACAGTTGGCAGAATCCCGGCGAGTTGCAGCCTGCTTGCTGCATCCAAGGACCAACGATGACCGCCGCGCCCCAGACCACCCGCCCACTGCCCCGTGACCGTTTGCTGCGTCTGCTGCAAACAGCGCCCAAGGCCGAACTGCACATCCACATCGAGGGCTCGCTGGAGCCCGAGCTGATCTTTGCGCTGGCACAGCGCAACGGCATGGCGCTGGCCTACCCCAGCGTGCAAGCGCTGCGCGATGCCTACGCCTTCACCGACCTGCAGAGTTTCCTCGACATCTATTACGCCGGGGCCAGCGTGCTGCTGCATGAACAGGACTTTTTCGACATGGCCTGGGCTTACTTTGAACGCGCGGCGGCTGACAACGTGGTGCATGCCGAGTTGTTCTTCGACCCGCAGACCCACACCGCGCGCGGTGTGCCCATGGCCACGGTGATCGGCGGCCTGCACCGCGCCTGCGCTCAGGCCGAGGCCGAACTGGGCATCAGCGCCAACCTGATCCTGTGCTTCTTGCGCCACCTGAGCGAGCACGAGGCCGTCGCCTGCCTTGCCGAGGCCATGCCGCACCGTGACCAATTCATCGGCGTCGGCCTCGACAGCAGCGAGCGTGGCCACCCGCCGGAGAAGTTTGCGCGTGTGTTCGCCCAGGCCAAGGCCGCCGGCCTGCGCCTGGTGGCCCATGCCGGTGAAGAAGGCCCGCCGGCCTACATCGAGACCGCCATCGACCTGCTGCAGGTCGAGCGCATCGACCACGGCGTGCGCTGCACCGACAGCCCGCCGCTGGAGGCCCGGCTGGCCGCGCTGCGGATGCCGCTGACGGTGTGCCCGCTGTCCAACGTCAAGCTGTGCGTGTTCAACAGCCTGGCCGAGCACAACCTGCCGGCGCTGTTGCACGCCGGCCTGTGCGCCACCATCAACAGCGACGACCCGGCGTACTTTGGCGGCTACATCGGTGCCAACTTCCAGGCCACCTTCGAGGCCCTGCCGCAATTGGGCGTGGACCAGGCCTACCAGCTGCTGCGCAACAGCTTCGAGGCCAGTTTTGCAGATGCCTCGATGAAGGCCGGCTGGGTGGTGCGGCTGGATGCGGCGTTTGCGGCGGCCTGAAGCGGGCCAAGCGGGTTCAGGGCCCCAGGTGGCGGCGGTGGAATGCCGCCACCGCCTGGAATGCCGCATCACGCTGGCGGCTGTCGAAGCCCGGCTCGGGCAGCCCACCGCGCGGCTGGCGCTTGGCCTCCTCCAGCGCCAATGACAGTGGCAACGGCGACAGCAGATCCATGTGCGCCGCAGCGGCCAGGTCGGCCAGGCTTTGGCAGGCGGGGCAATCGCGAAGCAAGCGGGCCGAATGGAATTCAGGCGGCAGCATGGTGTCGCGCGCGGCCGAGACCACGCCCACCGGCACGCGGATGCGGCGCAGGCTGTCGCTGGTGAACACTGCCGCCACCGGCACCGACACGCTGACCGATGCCACCCGCGCATCGGGCCGCGGCTCGGCTCCGTTGTCAGCATTGCCGGCACCGGGCGTGCGCCCGCCGTGCACCGCCGTGACGTCGGCCGGCAGCAGCAGCTCTGGCACACCGTTGGCGCTGTCGTAGCGCAGCCGCCGCTGCGCCTGCGCTTGCGGTGTGGCCAGGCCGTTGTAGCAAAAGCCGATGTCGGCCTCGCCGTTGGCCTGGCAGTGGCGCAGCAAATCCAGCACACGCCACTGGCCGCCGGCCAAGGTGATGGCGGTCATGCCGCCGGCTGACATGCCGTGCACGCCCACCTTGTCGAGCTGGAGCCGGCCCTGCCAGGCCGGGTGCGTGGCCAGGCCGTCGATGACCTGGCGCACCTCGTCGGGGCGGGTGGCCCAGGCCTCAGGCCCGGCGCGGCGGGCGTCGGCATGGTTGTCGCCCTGGTGCAGCGGCTGCGCCACCACAAAGCCGGCGCGGGCCAGCGTGGCCGCCAGGTCATGGTCGGCCACATTGCTGCCGGCCGTGCCGTGCGACATCACCACCAGCCGGTGCACACCGGGCAGGGGTGCGGCGTCCAGCGCCACTTGCAGCTTGAACGGGCCCCAGGTCTGCGGCTGCGCGGCCGCGCTGGTGGCATAGACCATGGTGACCGGCAGCGCGCCCAGCTGCAGCCGGGCCAGCGCCACTTGGGCCACGCTGCTGCTGCCGGCGGCCACCAGGGCCAGGCCAGCCAGCAGGTGGCGCGTTGACCAGCGCACGCGCTGGCGCCGCGTTGGCTGGGTTGTGGCGGTTGCGGTGGTGGTGGCGGTTGCGGTTGCGGTTGCGGTTTGAGAGGGGAGGAATGTCGAAGGGTTCATCGCGTCAGCTCCGGCACCAACCGTGGTGCCCGTGCCGGCACTGTGGCCTGCGCGCGCTGCCCACCAAACTGCCAGGCGACGAAGCGCCGCCGTTCGTCGCCAATCGCCGCCGCGCAGGCCTGAAACTCAGCCAGCCGCGCTGCGGTCGACGGCGTGCCGCACACCGCCCCGGGGCAGGTTTTGCGCATGCAGGCGCACCTGCTGCTGCTGCAGCACCCGGGCAATGTCGGCCGGCGCCGGCATGGTCGACCTTGCAGCCGCAGTTGTGGCCGCTGTTGCAGCCGCAGTTGCAGCCGCAGTTGTGGCCATCAACGCAGCCGCACCCAGCGCAGCTCCAGCAGGTCATTCGGCCAGGCCACCAGTTGCACCGGGCCGGCCATGGCCCAGTTGATGCGGCGCCGGTACAGCGGCAGCAGCGGCATGTCGTCATGGACCAGGCGCAGTGCCACGCCCACCCGGGCGCGGCGTTTGACCAGGTCGGGTTCGGTGCGGATGGCGTCGATCAGCACATCGAGCTGGGGGTTGCTGTAGCGCCCGGCGTTGAAAGTGCCGCCGCCGGCCGGGTCGAATGTGCGCAACAGGCCGTTGAGCGTGCTCCAGGCGTCGGTCTGGGGCGTCCAGCCAAATTCAATGAAGCTGGCCGTGCCCTGGCTCAGCTTGGGAAAGAACTGGTTGGTGGGCGAGCTGCGCAACGTGGTGCGGATGCCCACCTGGGTGAGCATCGCCGCCGCCGCCTGGCACACACCTTCACGCCAGCTGATGTTCACGCAGTCCAGCGTGACCGCAAAGCCGTTGCCAAACCCGGCCTCGGTGAGCAGCGCACGGGCGCGCGCCGGGTCGAATGGCAGGCGCCGGTCCAGCTCGGGCAACTGGCCGTCAACCAGCGGCGAGACTAGGCTGCCGGTGGGCGTGGCCTGGCCACGCAGCACCTTCTGCACGATCAGATCGACATGGACCGCATGCGCCACGGCCTGGCGCACACGCCGGTCCTTGAACGGGTTGCGGCCTTTCAGATCACTGCCGGCCAATTCGTCACGCGCCTGGTCGAAGCCCAGGTACTGGGTGCCCAGGTCGGTGGCCGAGACCACGCGCAGCCGGGCATCACGCTTCAGGCGCTCGACGTCCTGGAACGGTGGGTCCAGCACCAGATCGACCTCAGCCGAGCTGAGCGCGGCCAGCCGGGTGGCGTCACTGCGGATGGTGAGGAAGTTGGCGCCACCCAGGTTGCCGTTGCGGGCGTCGCTGCGACCCCACCAACGGTCATGCCGGCCGAGCTGCACCACCACGTCGGGCTGGTAGCTCAGCAGCTTGAAGGGGCCCGTGCCGTTGGCATGGCGCACCGCGTGCGTCTCCTGCTTGGCGTTGAAATCCTGCGCCCGCTCCACGCCATGCAACACACACCAGGCGCGGCTGACCATGGCCACCTGCAGCAGCTTCTCGGGCAGCACCGCGTCGGGCGCGTCGAGGCTGAACTCCAGCGTCAACGGGTCGATCGCCTTGACCGCGCTGATGCCCTTGAGCGTGAAGCTGCGCTGTGACGTGGGGCCCTGGGCGCGCTGGATGGAGAACACCGCATCGTCGGCGCTGAAGGGCGTGCCGTCATGGAAGACAACCCCGCTGCGCAGCTTGAAGCGCCAGGTCATGGGCCCGGTCATCTGCCAGGCCGTGGCCAGCGAGGGCTCCAGCTTGAACTGGGCATCGCGGTTGACCAGGGACTCATAGACCTGGGTCGATACCCGTGAGTGGTACAGCAGCGCCAGGCCATGCGGGTCCATGGTCTGGGGGTCGAAGGCGGTGGCAACCCGCAACGTCGGCAGGGTCGCCGCGCTGGTGGCTTGGGCCGCAGCCGGCCCGGCGATTGCCAGCCAGCAGGCCAGGCCGGCCAGCAGCGCAGCGGGCGTCACAGCGGGTCGATCGGGTAGATCGGCCGGCGCACGTTGTGCAGGCCCAGCAGCGCATAGTCAGAGCTGCAGACGCCTGTGCCATTGCATTCAACCACCGCATGCGCAAACGGGCGCAGGCCGGCACGCCAGTGGATGCGGCTCTTGAGCATCAGCAAGCGCAGCCGGTCGGGCGCGATGCCCACGGCGGTGAGCGCGGCCAGGTCGTTGGGTTCGACATGGTTGCTGATCACCACCACGTCGATGCCGGCCACGTTCAGCACCGCCGTGGGGCCCATGTCGTTCAACTCACCGCGGCCCATCGGCCCGCGGTTGCGGTAGCGGCCGTCGCAGATCAGGCGGATGCGGCCGGTCACCGTGCGTGGCTGGCCGGCGAGGCCGATGCTGGGCATGTCGAGCTTGCCGCCCAGGGCCAGCGTGATGTCGCGGCCCACGCCGGCGGCAATCATCTGCTGCACGGCGGCAGGGTCGAAGATGGCAAACGCCGCCGCGTCACGCAGGCCGGCGTCCAGCATCGCGCCCAGCACCGTCATGGTGTCCATGGTGCCGCCCGAGGCACAGTTGTCGCTGTGGTCGAGCAGCACCACCGGGCCGCTGCCGGGTGGCTTGTTGTCTGCCAGTTCACAGGCGCGTGCCATCGACAATACCAGCGGCTCGACCTGGTAGACGAACTGGGCGCGCCTGGACCAGGCCATCTCCAGCAGCTCGTCGGTCCAGCGCTGTGCCTGCTGCGCATCAGCGTCGCACACCACCACCGCCGACAGGCCGGCAAATTCGATGTCGGCATTGGGGAAGCCGACAAACACGCTGGCGCACAGCGCGCCCTCAGCCTCCATCTGCCGGCAGCGCGCCTGCAGGCTTTTGTTGGGTTCGTCGTCGCTGCCCTGGCGCATCACATGCGGCAGCATCGGCTGGCGGCCAAAGGCCATCGCCGGCCTGGCGCGGCCAGCCAGCAGCGCCAGCACGGCCTTGCCGGCACGTTGGCCGGTCTCGTACACGTCGATGTGCGGATAGGTCTGGTAGCCGGCGATCACGGTGGCGTGTTGCGCCATCGCGTCATACAGGTTGGTGTGCATGTCCAGCGCCACGCCGATGGGCACCGTGGGCGCCACCGCGCGGATGCGCCGCAGCAGCTCGCCTTCACCGTCGGCATGGTGTTCGGTGACCATGGCGCCGTGCAAATCCAGCAGCACGGCGTCGCAGCCCTGGGCCACGGCGGCCACGATCTTGCCGGCCATGTGCTCGAAGGCGTCGCTGTGCACCGGCCCGCTGGGCCAGGCATTGCCGGCCACCGCCACGGTGCAGTCGGCGCCTGCGGCCTCGGCCAGGTCGATGAAGGCGGCAATCGCCGAGCCGGTGCCGCGGTAGGCCGCCACTGCGGCAGCGCCCTCGGGCGGCACGTCGCTGCCGATGGCAAAACGCGCCAGCGGCGTGGGCACCGGCGAGTAGGTGTTGGTCTCGTGCTTCATCTGTGCAATCACCAGCTTCATGGCGGTCTCCGGTGTGGTGGGTTGGACGCGGCGCGTGCAGCCATCATGCCCGGCGCGGTGTGGCGTCGCCTGGGTTCTGATCGGCTGCTGGCCCGAACAGCCGGGCCAGCGCGCGCAAGAACGCGCTCAGGTCCAGCGGCTTGGTCCAGTAGTCGTCGAACCCCGCTGCACGCGCGGCGCGGATGTCCTCAGGCATGGCATTGGCGCTCAGAGCAATGCAGCGGATGGCGGCGGTGGCCGGGGTGCTGCGCAACTGGCGCAGCACGGCATGGCCGTCCATGTCGGGCAACTGCAGGTCCAGCAGGATCAGCGCCGGCAGCAGTTGCGCGGCCAGGGCCAGGCCGCTGGCGCCGTCGGGCGCGCCGTGGAAGTCGAGGTCGGGCCGCTGGCGCACCAGCTCGCGCACGATCATCATGTTGACGTCGTTGTCTTCGATGTACAGCAGCTTGGGCCGTGCCGCGCCGGTGGCAGCTGTTGGCAGCGGCAGCGGCAGTGGCAGCGGCTGCAGCGGCGGCGGCGGCGGCGTGGCGCCCGCCTCGGCGGCGCCCACCGCCGTGGGCAGCGGCTCGGCCGATTGCTGCAGCACCAGCTCGAACACGCTGCCCGCACCCAAGCTGCTGCGCACCTGCACCGTGCCGCCCATCTGCTGCACCGACGCCTGCACGATGGCCAGGCCGATGCCGGTGCCGGCAATGCCCTCACGCTCGGCGCCCAGGCGGTTGAAGGGCTCGAACAGGTGCTGCAGTTGCGCTGTGCTCAGGCCACGGCCGCTGTCTTCCACCCGCAGCAGCCACCAGCCGTTGCTGGCCTCGGCACTGACCGTCACCTGACCGCCGGGCCGGTTGTACTTGATGGCGTTGGACAGCAGGTTGAGCAGCACCTGGCGCAGGCGCACCGGGTCGGCCAGCACCCAGCCGCTGAGCAGGCCCAGGCGCAGCGCCACGCCATGCTGGCGCGCCAGCAGCTCCACCAGCGGCAGGCTGGTCTGCACCAGTGGCACCAGCGCCACCGGTTGCAGCGACAGCGGCAGCTCGCCCGATTCCAGGCTGGACAGCTCGAGCACATCGTCGATCAGCGCCAGCAGGTGCTCGCCCGAGGCCTGCACCTGCGCCACCCGGCTGCGCCAGGTGCCGGGGTCGGGGGCATGGCCGTCCTGCGATTCGACCAGCAGCAGTTGCGAGAAACCCAGCACCGCGTTCAGCGGCGTGCGCAGCTCATGGCTGATGCGGGCCAGGAACCGGGCCTTGGCCTGGCGCTCACGCTGGGCCAGCAGGCGCTCTTCACGCGCGGCGGCGGCGTTGTGGGCGTCGGTGATGTCCCAGTTGATGCCGATGCGGCGCACCGTGCGGCCGCTGTCGTCACGCACCGGCGTTGAGCGCGATGCCAGCCAGCGCAGCGTGCCGTCGGGCCAGACGACGCGGAACTCGGTGTTGGTGGCGCTGTCGTCGGCGACCGCAGCCCGCATCATGCGGCGGCAGGCATCGCGGTCGGCCGGGTGCAGCCACTGCATCATTTCGTCGGTGCGCACCAGGGCCGTCGGCCGGTCCAGGCCACGCAGGCGGAACATCTGCGTGTCCCACCAACCGGCCTCGGCCTGGGCGTCGGACTCCCAGGTGCCGATGCCCGCGCCGCGCGCGGCCAGCGTGGCGCGCTCACCGGCCTGGCGCAGGCGCTCTTCACTGGCATGGCGCTCGGTCACGTCGAGCACCACGCCGTGCAATTGGCGCCGGCGCGGCTCACTGCTGATCGACGTGCGGGTGGCCAGCCGGCGCACGCTGCCGTCGGGCAGCACGATGCGCAAATCCATGTCGAGCATGCCCTCGCTGCGCTGCAGCAGCACCGCCAGGCTGTTGTGGACGTGGTCGCGGTCGGCCTCGTGCACGTGGCGCGCCGCGTAGGCGTCCATCGGCGGTGGGTTCTGGTCGGGCGCAAGGCCGTGCAGGCGGCGCATCTGCGCGTCCCAATGCACCTGTGGCGGCTTGCTGAGCTGGACGTTCCACACCCCCACGCCGGCGGCCGAGGTGGCCATCTCCAGCCGTGCCGCCAGCACCAGGGCCTGCTGCTGGGCGTCGAAGCGCTCGCTCAGGTCGAGCATCACGCCCACATGGCCCTGTGCCTGGCCAGCGCTGCCGCGCTGCGGCAAGCGCCGGGTGAGCAGCGTCCGCCAGCGGCCGTCGGGGCGGCGGCAGCGCAGCTCCAGGTCAACAGGCCCGGCGCCGGCAGAGGTGCTGGCGTCGGCCTGCAACTCGGACTGCAACTCGGCCTGCAACTCGGCCAGCAGCGCCTGGCCGCTGGCGTTGTCCAGCCGCTCGGCCACCTGGGCCAGCGGCAGGCCCTGGGGCTGGTCGGCCCAGCCCAGCAGGGCCCAGCCCAGCGCGCCGGTGCGCAGCAGGCCGCTGGCCTGGTCAAACTGCCAGATGGCGATGTCGGCCAGCGACAGCACCAGGTTCAGCTGCGCCTGGGCCTCGCTGGCGTGCTGGGCCAGCAAGTAGCTCGCGGTGTCGTCGATGACGATGCCGTTGACCAGCGCCGGCAGGCCGTCGCTGCCGGCCTGCACCTGCCACATCGAGCGCACCTGCAACTCAGCGCCGCTGGAGTCACACAGCCGGTAGCTGTGTGAAAAGCTGCCCGGTGCGGTGAGCGAGCGCCTGTACAGCGCGTTGGCCTCGGCGCGGTCGTCGGGGTGCACGGCGGCCATCCATTCGTCCAGGCTCGGCGCGTTGGCCTGTGGCGCGCGGCCCCAGAAGCGCCAGACCTGGGCGTCCCAGCTGCCTTGGCCCGTGCGCAGATCGTGGCTCCAGCTGCCGAAGCGGGCCAGGCGCTGGGCGGTGTCCAGGCGCTTGCGCAGTGCTGCGGCGGCGGGCGGTCTGCTGTCATTGGGCCAGTGCAGCGGCATGTTGCCGACGCTGGCGGCCGCTGCCACCGGTTGCGGCAGCAGCGTGGCCACACACCAGCCGCTGGCGTGCCAGCGCAGGCTGAGCAAGGCGGCCAGCGGCTGGCCGCTGGCGCTGACGCCACGCCACGGCAAATCGGTGGCGTCGCGGCCGCCGCGCAGCAGCGCCTGCAGCGCCTGGCCGCTGCCATCACCGGGTGGCACATCGCCTGGCAGGGCTGCCGTTGCTGCGCCGTCAGTCGGCCAATCAGCCGGCCAGCCGGTGAAGGCATGGAACGCCGCATTGCCACCCAGCCAGCGGCCGGCGGCGTCGCACCAGGCCACCGGCAACGGCAGCAGCTGGTAGGCGCTGACATCCAAGGCCGCAGCCGACGCCGGCTGGGCAGGGTCTGGCGGTGGCTGGGGCATGCGGGGCAGCGGCGGGGCCGGCAGGGGCGGGCGGCAGGGCGGGCCGGCGATGCACCCGCAAGGCCAATGTCTAAGGGCGCGCGCGGCGGCGGCCGCGCGCGCCGCCAGCGCTCAAAATGCAGCGTTCGGCGCGCTTGCGCCGCGCTGTCTGCCCGCCCATTTTCACCACGCACCACGCACCAAGCACCATGCCATTGCCACCACCGCTGACCGCCTTGCACGACCTGGACGCCCAACTCGCCGGCAGCGGCTATGCCGTGCTGGACGCGGGCTCGCTGGCCCGCCTGGCCGATGTGCGCCTGGCCGCGCTGGCGGTCTGGGCGCCGCTGTGGCAAGACCTGCCGCCCGACGCCTTCTTGAAAGACGGTGGCCGCTACCGCCGTCGCCGCCACGGCTGCTTTGTGGTGCAGCCGGCGGCCCGCCAGGTGCAGGCCGTGCCGCACCGGGCGCATTGGCAGCCGGTGGAATACAACGCGCTGCACGGCGGCATCGAGCGCTGGTTCGCGCCCCTGCAAGCCGAAATGGTGTTGTCAGACGCCTGGCAGCGCCTGCTGTGTGCGCTGGCCGCGCGGGCGACACTGCTGCGTGGCTTGGCCGGCGACGCGCCCAGTTATGTGGAAGCGCACCCGTTTCGCATCGACACCACCGACGGCATCGGCCGGCCCACGCCCGAAGGCGCGCACCGCGACGGCGTCGACCTGGTGGTGGTGGTGCTGGTGGCCCGCCAGGCCATCAAGGGCGGCGAGACCCGGGTCTTCGACGCCCATGGGCCGCAGGGCCAGCGCTTCACCCTGACCGAGCCCTGGAGCGCCTTGCTGCTCGACGACGCGCGGGTGATCCACGAGAGCACGCCGATCCAGCCCACCGACCCCGCCCAGGTGGGCCACCGCGACACGCTGGTGCTGACCTTCCGCCAAGGTGGGTTCCAGGGCCCGGCTTGAGCGCCGGCCTCAGGTCCGCATCAGCGTGCTTTTGCCGAACAGGCTTTCGATCAGGTCCACCGCCAGCTCGGCGGTCTGGTTGCGCACGTCCAGCGCGGGGTTCAGCTCCATCACGTCCAGGCTGGCCAGACGGCCGGTGTCGGCGATCATCTCCATGCACAGCTGGGCCTCACGGTAGGTGGGGCCGCCGGGCACGGTGGTGCCCACGCCGGGGGCGATCGGTGGGTCAAGAAAATCGACGTCGAAGCTGACGTGCAAATGCGTCTGGGCGTCCAGCGTCGCCAGCGCCAGCTCCATGGTGTGGCGCATGCCCATCTCGTCGATGTAGCGCATGTCGAAGACTTCCAGCCCCACCTGGTGCACCAGGCGCTTTTCACCCGGGTCAACCGAGCGGATGCCGATCTGGCGAATCCACTTCGGGTTGACAGCCGGCACCACGCCGCCGATGCCCACCAGCGCGGGCGGCCCCAGCCCGCACAAGCAGGCCACCGGCATGCCATGGGTGTTGCCGCTGGGGGTCAGTGCATTGGTGTTGAAGTCGGCATGGGCGTCGAGCCACAGCACGCGCAGCTTCTTGCCCACGCTGCGGCAATGGCGCGCCACCGCGCTGATCGAGCCCACGCCCAGGCAATGGTCACCACCCAGCAGGATCGGCAGGCGGCCCTGGCCCAGCTCGGCAAGCATGGCGTCGTGCACCAGCTGGTTCCAGGCCACCACCTCGTGCAAGTGGCGGTAGCCGTCGGCCGGTGGCAACCACGGGTTGGCCGGGCCCGCCAGGTTGCCACGGTCGGCCACCTGCAGGCCGTGGCGCTGCAGCGCCTCTTGCAGGCCGGCCACACGCAGTGCCTCGGGCCCCATGCGGGCACCACGGCTGCCGGCGCCGATGTCGGTGGGCGCGCCGATCAGGCTGATGTGCATGGCCATGGCTCAGATGTCTTCTGCGAAGGCGCCGGTGTTGGTGGGCGTGGCATCGAAGCCGTAGTGCTCGGCCAGCCGCGACCAGGCGTCTTCAGCGGTCTCGACGTAGTGGAACAGCCCCAGGTCGCCCGGGCTGATCATGCCGGTGTCCACCAGGTGCTGGAAGTTGATCAGCTTCTCCCAGAACGCGCGGCCGAACAGCAGGATCGGCCGCCGCCGGCTTTTGCCGGTCTGGACCAACGTCATCGTCTCGAACAGTTCGTCCAGCGTGCCAAAGCCGCCCGGAAAGCAGACCAGCGCGATGCTGCGCATCACGAAGTGCATCTTGCGCAGCGCAAAGTAGTGGAACTGGAAGCACAGCGCGGGCGTGATGTAGGCGTTGGGTTCCTGCTCATGCGGCAGCACGATGTTCAGGCCGATGCTCTTGCCGCCCACTTCATAGGCGCCGCGGTTGCCGGCTTCCATGATGCCGGGGCCACCGCCGGTGACGACGTAGATCGGCGTCTCCAGCGTGCGCGAGCGCTCGGTCACCAGCGCGGCGAAGCGGCGCGCCTCGTCGTAATAGTGGCTCATCGCCAACGCCGACTCGGCCCGTGCGATGGCCTGTGCGTCGTCGCCCGGTTGGGCTTCGGCCAGCCGCGCCTGGGCCAGGTCGGGGCTGGCGATGCGCGCGCTGCCGAAGATCACGATCGTCGATTCGATGCCCTGCTCACGCTGCACCAGCTCGGGCTTGAGCAGCTCCAGCTGCATGCGCACGGGGCGCAGTTCGTCGCGCAACAGAAACGCGGTGTCGGTGAAGGCCAGGCGGAAGGCGCTGTCGGGGCCGCCGTAGCGCGACGGCGGCTCGGCGCTTTGCGCTTCTTCTTCGGCGCTGGGGAAGTTGCGTGCGGTCAGGTCATGCGGCTTCTGGTCCATGGCCCGAGCTTATCGCGCACGCCGCAGGCGCTGTCCTACCATCGCCAGCCATGCCCAAGCCCACGCCCACGCCGCTGCACGCCATCACCCTCGACCTGGACGACACGCTGTGGCCGATGGCGCCCACGCTGCAGCGCGCCGAGGCCAGCCTGCAGGCCTGGCTGCGCCAGCATGCGCCGGCCACGGTGGCAGCGCACGACCGCAGCGCTTGGCTGGCGCTGCGCCGCGCGGTGGTGCAAGACCGGCCCGACTGGGCGCACGACCTGTCGGCGCTGCGCCAGGAGACCATCCGCCGCGCGCTGCTGGCCGCCGGTGATGACCCGGCGCTGGCCGGCACGGCGTTCGAGGTCTTCTTTGAGGAACGCCAGCGGGTGGCGCTGTTTGCCGACGTGTTGCCAGCGCTGGCCCGGCTGGCCGCGCGCTGGCCGGTCGTGGCGCTGTCCAACGGCAATGCCGATGTGCAACGGGTGCCCGGGCTGGGCCGGTTCTTCCATGCCGCGCTGAGCGCGCGTGACCTGGGCCTGGCCAAGCCGGCGCCGGCGGTGTTTGCCGCCGCCTGCCAGCGCGCGGGTGCATTGCCGGCGCACACCCTGCACGTCGGCGACGACGCCGCGCTCGACGTCGACGGCGCCTTGGCTGCCGGGCTGCAGGCAGCCTGGGTGCGCCGCGCCGGTGGCCCCGACACCGGCACACCCAGCGGCACGGCCCAGCATGTGGTGGCCGACCTGGCTGAATTGGCCGACCGCCTGGGCGCTTGAAGCTGGCAGCGGCGTGCAGGATGCCCTTGGATCAGGCAGCAGATTGCCGAGCGTGCTTCACGCAGTGGCAAAACAGCCGCCCTATACTGCTTGATCAATGGCTGGACAGGCAGGCCTCAAATGGCCAAGGCGGGGCAAATGACGGGCAAGTTCAAGGTGGCAGGGCTGCTGGCCGTGGGTGCCATTGCCGGCGCGCTGACCACCATGCAACTGCAGGCGTTTGCGCGCAATTCACTGTCGCCGCTGCCGCTTGAAGAGCTGCAGCAGCTCGCTGCAGTGTTCGGCATGGTCAAGAGTGACTATGTGGAGCCGGTGGATGAGAAGAAGCTGATCTCAGACGCCATCGGCGGCATGGTGGCCGGGCTCGACCCCCATTCGGTGTATTTCGACACGAAGACGCTGAAGGAATTCCGCGAAGGCACCAGCGGCAAGTTTGTCGGCGTCGGCATCGAGATCGGCATGGAAGACGGCCTGGTCAAGGTGGTCTCGCCGATCGAAGGCTCACCGGCCTTCCGCGCCGGCCTGAAGCCCGGTGACCTGATCACCCGCATCGATGATTCGGCGGTCAAGGGCCTGAGCATGGACCAGGCTGTCAAGAAGATGCGCGGCGAGCCCAACACCAAGGTGCAGCTCACCATCTTCCGCAAGAGCGAGAGCCGCAGCTTCCCGGTGACCATCGTGCGCGAAGAAATCCGCGTGCAAAGCGTGCGCGCCAAACTCATCGAGCCGGGTTACGCCTGGGTGCGGGTCAGCCAGTTCCAGGACCGCACGGTCGATGACTTTGCGCGCAAGGTCGACGAGCTGTACAAGGCCGACCCCAACATCAAGGGCATGGTGCTTGACCTGCGCAATGACCCGGGTGGCCTGCTTGAAGGCGCAGTGGCGCTGTCGGCGGCGTTTTTGCAGAGTGACCTGGTGGTGGTCAGCACCAATGGCCAGATCGCCGAATCACGCGCCACGTTCAAGTCGGCGCCTGAGTTCTACGTGCGCCGCGGCGGCAATGACCCGCTGCGCAAGCTGCCGGCGGCGCTGAAGACGGTGCCGCTGGTGGTGCTGGTCAATGAAGGCTCGGCATCGGCCAGCGAGATCGTGGCCGGCGCGCTGCAAGACCACAAGCGCGCCACCATCATGGGCGCGCAGACCTTCGGCAAGGGCTCGGTGCAGACCGTGCGCCCGCTGTCGGCCGACACCGCGCTGAAGATCACCACTGCGCGTTACTACACACCCGCTGGCCGCAGCATTCAGGCCAAGGGCATCGTGCCCGATGTGTGGCTGGACGAAACCGCCGAAGGCAACGTCTTCGCCGCTTT
>JANNMP010000122.1:0-4151 GCA_031398015.1 Burkholderiaceae bacterium | reverse complement strand
GGTTCGCGCGAAACGTGCCGTCGAACAGGCCCACGGTCGGAAAGTTCTGCACGCCCGAAAAACCGAGTGCGATCAGGCGCTGGAGGAACTGGTCCAGGATCATGAACGGGTCGGTGCCATTGACCCCCGCCAGCACCGGTGTGTGCTTGACGACGGGCAGCACCTCGGTGGCCATGTCGCAGACGATCTCATTGGCATTGCCGTAAGCCAGCAGCCCGGCCAATGAGCCACGCCCGGCCATGCGGTAGCGGCCCGAGTTGTAGATCACGATCAGGTCGATGCCTCCGGCCTCTTCGCATTTGGCCGACAGGCCGGTGCCGGCGCCGCCGCCGATCAACGGTTGGCCGGCAGCAATCTTGGCGCGAAAGCGCGCAAGCAAGGTTTGTCTGGGGATGCGTGCCATCGTGTGTGGGTGTTGAGTGCAGGCGGGTTCAGGCGGGTTCAGGCGCGGCGCTGGGCCAGGGCAGCACGCTGGGCGTCAAACCAGGCGGCCACCAGCGCATCGGCAAAGGCGTCGTGGTTGATGTGCAGTGGCAGGCGCTGCAACTGGCGCTGCGGACCGGCGCGGAAGTTCGCTGCGATGGTGTCGAACAACACCCGGTCGGCCTCGGGGTCATGGAAGGGCTGGCCGGGTTGGTCGATCGCCGAAACGCCGCCTTCGGGCATCAGGAAGCGCACCGGCCCGGCCATCGCATTGAGTTTGGTGGCGATGAACGCACCGATGGCGCGGCATTCATCCGGCGTGGTGCGCATCAGCGTCACCGTGGGGTTGTGGCGGTAGAGCTTGCGCGCCCGGAAGCGCTCAGGCACCGTGTGCCAGGCGCCGAAGTTCACCATGTCGAGCGCGCCGCAGCTGCCCACGTAGGGCACGGCATGGCGGGCAAACACGTCCAGACGCGTGGGCCCGGCCGACAGCACGCCGCCTGCGATCTCATCGGCCACCTCGGTGGTGCTGACGTCGATCACACCGGCCAGCAGGCCCGAATCCACCAGCTTCTCCATGCTCTGCCCACCCACGCCGGTGGCGTGGAAGACCAGGCAGTCGAATGCATCCTGCAAGCGCTTGGTGACGGCCTGCACACACGGTGTGGTGACACCGAACATCGTCAGCCCCAGCGCGGGCTTGCCCACCACGCTGTCGGGCGCCGGGTGCATCAGCATGCCGGCCAGTGCATGGGCGGCATTGGCCAGCACCTTCTCGCTGATGCGGTTGATGCCCTGCACGTCGGTGACCGAATAGACCATGCAGATGTCACTCGGCCCCACATACGGCCGGGTGTCGCCACTGGCCATGGTGCTGACCATCACCTTGGGGCAGCCGATGGGCAGGGCCTGCATGGCAGGTGTGGCCAGTGACGTGCCGCCCGAGCCACCGGCCGAGATGATGCCGCCCAGGTCACGCCGGGTGGCCACATAACGTGCAAATGCAACGGCCATGGCGCTGACGGCGCTGCCACGGTCGCCGCTGAACACTGCGGCTTCACCCTGCGGGTGGTGGCGCGCCACCTCACGCGGGTGCACGCTGGCCGGCGACGGTTTGCCGGCGGTGCTGAGATCGACCGTGACCACCCGCAGGCCCAGCTTCTCCAGGCATTGGCGCAGGAAGAACAGTTCACGTGCCTTGGTGTCGAAGGTGCCGGCCACGTAAGCGGCACGGCCGCTGCTGGCGGCCACCGGGAAGGCCAGCACGCTGGCGCTGGGCGCGGGGTTGGCTGGCGGCGCCGGCAATGCCAGCGGTCTTGGTGCCAGCGCCGCCGCATCCCGTGGGATGTCTGGCGCCGGCGCGGCCGTGCCGCCGGCATTCCAGCGGTTGAAACCGCGCACGCTGCGCGGCGCCAGGTCGTCAAACGACGGCGCGCCGTCGCCATGGGCGCGTTGCACGGTGTAGACCTGGGTCGGCTCAGCGCCGGTGGCCTCGGGCGGCGGTGTGTCGTCTGGCCCGGCCTCGTCATGCAGGCCACCGCTGCGCACGCCCAGCAATTGCTCCTGCAGGGCCCGGTCAGCCGCCAGCTGGGCAGCCGGCATCTGGTGGGCAAAACGGCCGTTGACCATCACACCGATGTGGTCGGCCACGGCCAGCGCCACACCCAGGTTCTGCTCGATCAGCAAGATCGTGATCTCGCCGTCGGCGGCCAGCGTGCGCAGCGCGCTGGCCACATGCTCGACGATGACGGGCGCCAGGCCTTCGGTGGGCTCGTCCATCACCAGCAGGCGCGGCGCCAGCAGCAGCGCGCGGCCAATGGCCAGCATCTGCTGCTCACCACCCGAGAGCTGACCACCGCCGTTGGCCTTGCGCTCGGCCAGGCGCGGGAACATGGCGTAAACCTTGTCCACATCACGTTTGTGGCGGGCCACCAGCTTCAGCGTCTCGTCCACCGACAGGCTGGGCCACACCCGCCGGCCTTGGGGCACATAAGCAATGCCACGCTGGGTGATGGCGTTCGGGCTCAGGCCCAGGATCTGTTCACCTGCCAGCAGGATGCTGCCGCTGGCGGGCACCAGGCCGGTGATGGCATTGCACAGCGTGGTCTTGCCCATGCCGTTGCGGCCCACGATGCCCAACACACCCTGGGCCAGGCTGAAGCCCACGCCCTGCAGCGCATGGGCGCGGCCGTAGAACACGTCCAGCCCTTGCACCACCAGCAAGGGGCCCTTGGTGGTGGCTGCGTCTTGCTTGGACCACCAGGCCATCAGTGCTTGCCCCCCATGTAGATCGCCTGGACCTGCGGGTCGTTCTCGATCTGCTCGGGTGTGCCGTGTTTGAGCACCCGGCCGTTGTGCATCACGGTGACCCGCTCGACCACCCGCAGCGCGATGTCCAGGTCATGCTCGATCAGCACAAAGCTCATGTGCGCCGGCAGGCCGCGCAGCAAGGCCACCAGCTCGCGCCGCTCGGCCGGTGACAGGCCGGCCGCCGGCTCGTCGAACAAGATCAGCCGCGGCGCCCCGGCCAGGGCCATGCCGATTTCCAGCTGGCGCTGCTGGCCATGGGCCAGGTTGCCCACCGGCTCGTCTTTCAGATGCGCAAGCCGCACCCGGTGCAGGATGTCGTCGGTGGCCAGTTGCGATGCATGGCCGGCGCCTGCGCGCCACATGCTGAAGCGGCCGTTGCCCACACCGCGCACCGCCAGGAACAGGTTGTCGCGCACGCTCAAGTCCTTGAACAGCAGCGACGACTGGTAGGTGCGGCGCAGCCCCTTGCGGATGCGCTCGTGCGGTGGCAAGGCGGTGATGTCTTCACCGAAGAACAGGATGCGCCCGGCGGTGGGCGGAAAGTCACCGGTGATGGCATTGAACAGCGTGGTCTTGCCGGCACCGTTGCTGCCCAGCACCGCGTATTTCTGCCCAGCAACCACGCTGAGCGACACGCTGTCCACCGCCATCAGCGCGCCGAAGGCCCGGCTGACACCGTCGAGCACCAGAGCGTCGCCCGACATCAGCGGGCGCTGGGCTGCTGGCATGGCGGCCGGCGCGCTGCTGGCGCGCCGGCTGCTCAGGCTGCTGATCGAGGCCATGGGCTCAGCTGCGGGCAGCCGGGCTCAAGGGCAGGCGGGCACGTCGCGCGAGCCCAGCTTGAAGTCGTCCTTGTTCATGCCCAGCGTCTGGTCGACGTTGTCGACCTTGCGCGAGACCTTGGTCGACAAGTTGCCCTGCGCATCTTTGACCACCTCGGTCACGAACGTGGTGCCGATGGCCTGGCGGTTGCCGTCCAGCCGCACGTCACCGGTGGGGGTCTTCAGCACCATCTTGCTGAGCGCTTCGCGGTACTTGGCCTGGCCACCGCCCAAATCACCGTTGACAGCGGCCAGCCCATCCAGCGCAGCCTTCATGTTCACGTAGTACACAAACGCAAACAGGCTGGGGCTGGGGAAGCCGCCGGCCGAGACCGGGTAGGTCTTCTGGTAGTCGGCGACAAAGGCCTTCCAGTCAGCGCCGTCGAAGCTGTCGGCCACCGGGCCGGCCGAGATGGTGCCCACCAGTGAATCACGCCGCTTGCCCTTGTAGTTCAGCACGTCCTGGCTGACGGTGATGCTGCCGCCCATCATCGGCTTGTCGCCACCGGCGTTCTCGTACTGGGTGAGAAAGTTCACCGCATCGGCACCGCCCAGCACCACCAGCAGCGCGTCCACGTCTTTCGGGATCTTGGCGAT
>JANNMP010000747.1:0-3765 GCA_031398015.1 Burkholderiaceae bacterium | reverse complement strand
GGCAGCGCTGCGGCCGGCCTTGGCCAGCGTGGCGTGGGCGGCTTGCTCCAACACGCCCACGGCCAGCTTGAACACCGCCTGGCCGTCCATCTTGAGCAATGGGTCACCCAGCACCTGGCCGCCCGAGACCGTGCCCGGCACGCACAGGATGCCCACATGGCGGCCGTCGGCGTGCAAATCGGTGGCCAGGATGCCGGGCACATCACTGGCCTCCAGCACCACCGCGCCAGCACCGTCGCCAAACAGCACGCAGGTGCCGCGGTCGTTGAAATCGAGCAGGCGCGAGAACACCTCGGCGCCGATCACCAGTGCACGCCGGGCGCTGCCGGTGCGGATCAGCGCATCGGCCACGGTGAGCGCATAGACAAAGCCCGAGCACACGGCCTGCACGTCAAACGCCGGGCAGCCCGCGATGCCCAGCTTGTGCTGCACGATGCAGGCGGTGGACGGGAACACCATGTCGGGCGTGGACGTGGCCAGCACGATCAGGTCGATGTCAGACGCCTGGCAGCCGGCGGCCTCGATGGCATGGCGGGCGGCGGCCACCGCCAGATCACTGGCATGGGTGTTGGCATCGACGAAGTGGCGCGTGCGGATGCCGGTGCGCTCGACGATCCAGTCGTCACTGGTGTCGACACCGCGCTGGGCCAGCTCGGCGGCCAGGTCGGCGTTGCTCAGGCAGCGCGCCGGCAGCATGCTGCCGGTGCCGGCAATGCGGCTGTAGCGGGGCAGGCCAGGGGCGGCGGTTGCGGGGCTGGGGTTCATGCGGCTTGGGCTGGCGGCGTGTGCACCGGGGTCAGGCTGGCAGCGGCGGGGCCGTTGGATTGACCCAGCGCGCCGGCAGGCAAGACCGCCAAGGTGTTGCGGATGCGGTCATGCACACGGTCGAGCAAGCGGTTGCGGGCCGCATCATAAGCCCGGGCCAGCGCCCGCTCGAAGGCAAAAGCGTCCGACGAACCGTGGGCCTTGAACACCAGGCCGCGCAGGCCCAGCAGCGCGCCGCCGCTGTAGCGCCGGTGGTCAAGCCGGGCCCTGAAGCGCTTGAGCACCGGCATGGCCACCAGTGCCGCCAGCTTGGTCAGCGGCGTGCGGCTGAACTCGTCCTTGATGATCTGGCCCAGCATGCCGGCCAGGCCCTCGCTGGTCTTGAGTGCCACATTGCCGACAAAGCCGTCGCACACCACCAGGTCGGTCGTGCCCTTGAAGATGTCATTGCCCTCGACATTGCCGTGGAAGTTGATCTGGCCGGCGCTGTGCGCCTCGCGCAGCAGCTCGGCCGCGCGCTTGATCACCTCGCTGCCCTTGATCGCTTCTTCGCCGATGTTGAGCAGGCCCACGCTGGGGTCGTCATTGCCATCGAGCGCGCCCACCAGGGCACTGCCCATCACCGCAAACTGCAGCAGGTGCTCGGCGCTGCAATCGACGTTGGCGCCGAGGTCCAGCACCTTGGTGAAGCCGCCCTTCTGGTTGGGCAGCAGCGCGGCGATTGCCGGGCGGTCGATGCCGTCAAAGGTCTTGAGCACATAGCGCGCCAGCGCCATCAATGCGCCGGTGTTGCCGGCCGAGACACACACGTCGGCGGCGGCCTGGCCATCGCTGCCTGCCTTGAGCTGGCTGATGGCCACGCGCATCGACGAATCACGCTTCTTGCGCAGTGCCACCTCCACCGCGTCGTCCATCGCCACCACTTCGGTGGCGGTCACCAGGGCGCAACGGCCCCAACTGCGGGCCGGCGCCAGCGCGTCGGCCGTGCCCACCAGAAGCAGGTCGGCCTGGGGGTGGCTGGCCAGAAAGCTGCGGCAGGCCGGCAGCGTGACCGACGGGCCATGGTCGCCGCCCATGCAATCAACCACCACACGGACACGGGCGAGCGGCTGCAAGGCGGGGTGCGAGGGGCTGGTCGGCACGGGGTCAACAGGCGGAGGACCGGCCGATCAGGCCGAATTGTTTGCACAAGCGGTCACAGCGCCGCACGGTAGGGGATGCATGGCAGCCGCACAAGCGGGCCGCCCCTGCAAGGCAGCACAAAACCTGCGCCGTCGCCCGGCCGGCCCAGCAACGACAAAACCCGGCCTCGCCATGGGCGGGGCCGGGTTCAGCAGGATGCGTTGAAGGCCAGCGCCGCAGGCTCAGGCGTCGGCCTTGCTCTTGAGCACTTTGCGGCCGCGGTAGAAGCCAGTGGGGCTGATGTGGTGGCGCAAGTGCACTTCACCGGTGGTGGGCTCGATGGCCGTGCCCGGCGTCACCAGCGCGTTGTGCGAGCGATGCATGCCGCGCTTGGACGGTGATTTCTTGTTCTGTTGGACGGCCATGGGGGAATCTCCTGAATCGGGCTGCTGGCGCTTTGGAGGTTGCCCAGGCGCCTTGCGAAAAGCCCGCGACTATAACAGTTGCTGCCCAATTTCAGCCCGGCTCACTGCCGGGCTTGGCGGTCTTCAGGCCTTGCAGCACGACAAACGGATTTGCGGGCATCGGCAGATCGGCAGGTTGCGCCAAATCGCCCGCAGGCAGCGGCAAGGGCTGTGGGCAGACATCGGCATGGCGCGGCACGATGGGCAAGGCCAGCAGCAATTCGTCTTCCACCAGCCCACGCAGATCGAAGCTGCGGCTGATCGCCAGCACGTCATCGTCGAGTTCGGCGTCCAGCGCCTCGGCTTCGGCCTCGCCGCGCACAAAGCGGATGCGCCGGTCCAGCAGCAGCGGCAGTTTGAAGGGCTGCAGGCAACGCTGGCAGGTCAGCCAAACGCCGGCTTGTGTGTGCAGCACCAGCCACAGCTCGGATTGGCCACCAGCAACGGGCTGCAGCGCACCCTGCGCCTGCCAGGCCACGTCGGCCAATGCGGTGTCTTGTGGCGGCGTTTGCAGCCCGGCCAGCCGGCCCAGGCTGGCCCCAGCCCAGGCGCCTGCCAGCGCCACGCCGTCGGCGATGAAGGCGGCGATGTCGAGCCGCAACGCATCGTGGGGGCGTTTCATCGCGGCAGTGTACGGGGCTGCAATGGGACAATCCGGTCGATGCACGCGCTCAATGACATCGGTGCAGCGCACCACCAAGCGCCGCTGGTGCTGGGCTCGACATCGCCCTACCGGCGCGCGTTGCTGGCGCGGCTGCGGCTGGCCTTCAGCGTGCACGCGCCGATGGTCGATGAAACCGCGCAAGCGGGTGAAGCCCCCGCCGCATTGGCGCTGCGGCTGGCGCTGCAGAAGGCCAACGACGTGGCCACGCGCCACCCCGCTGCGGTGGTGATCGGCGCCGACCAGGTGGCCGAGCTGGACGGCCAGGCCATCGGCAAACCCGGCAGCCATGCCAATGCGGTGGCGCAGCTGCAGGCGATGCGCGGGCGCCTGGTGCTGTTCCACAGCGCCGTGGCTGTGGTGCGGCCGGCCACCGGCTTTGCCCAGGTGCTGATCGCGCCGGTGCGGGTGCAGTTCCGGCCGCTGAGCGATGCCGAGATCGACCACTATCTGCGGCTGGAGCAGCCCTATGACTGCGCCGGCAGCGCCAAGTGCGAGGCGCTGGGCATCACGCTGCTGGAGCGCATCGACAGCGACGACCCCACGGCGCTGGAAGGCCTGCCGCTGCTGCGCACCTGCGCGCTGTTGCGCGCAGCGGGTATTGATCCGCTGTTGCGCGCAGCCGGCATCGACCCACTGCTGGGTGCTGCATGACCGCCAAGCCAGGCACCCTGGTGCTGGTGCCGAACACGCTCGACCTGGGCACCGACCACACGGTGCCCTTGGACCAGGTGCTGCCGCAAGCGGTGATCC
>JANNMP010000725.1:0-4074 GCA_031398015.1 Burkholderiaceae bacterium | reverse complement strand
GTTCTTGAACTGCGGCAGATAGCCCATGGCGCGGTGTCAATCGAAGGGGCGCTTGGCATCGGTGGACAGGCCGGCGGGTGGCGGCGTGTCGTCGTCGGGCAGGCGTGCGCCGGGCGGCGGCTCGGGATCGGCGGGCACGTGAGGTGGCACCTCGGCCGCCACTTCGGCCGCCACTTCAGCCGCCACTTCAGCCGGCACCTCGGCCGCCAATTCGGCCGCTACCTCGGCAGGCACCTCCGCTGCCGCATCCACCACCGCAGCGGCGGCCAGCACGGTGCCGCCAGTCACCATCACCGCCGCTTGCACCGACGCGCGCGCGCCCTGCATCGCCTGCTGCCAATCAGTGACCCAGCCGCCGTGCTCGATGGCAATCGCCCGTTCCACATCATCGACCAGGCGCAGCGCGCGCTGCGGTTCATCGCGGTCGGGCGACACCAGCCATTCATCGCGCAATGTCTTCAGCAGATCGTGGGTGGCGAAGTATTTGGACGCCAGCTCCAGATGCCGGGTGCCGGCAATGTGGCTGCTGACCGCTGCTGCCGCCGCCGCAATCAAGGCCAGCCAGGGCACCAGTGGCGAGACCTGCAGCGCGCGTTGGGCCAGCTCGGGTGTCACTTCACTGGGCAGCAGCTTGCCAGCCAGCGCGCCAAGCACCACGGTCAGCAGGCCCAGCACGAATTCAGCCTGTTGCAGGCGCTGCGCACTGGCGCCCGACGCCAGGCTGGCCTTGCGGTAATAACTGATCTGGCCTTCCAGCCGGTCGGCCAGGTAGTCAGCCAGCAGCATGCGGGTCTTGCGCTGGCGCGGCTCGGGGTTGGTGGACGCAGCCAGCAGCGCCAGGTCGGCCGCGCCTTGCTTGATGGCACGGCAGCGCCGCACCAGGTTGCCCGGGCCGCTGGGGTCAGGCGCTGGGCTGCCGTCGGACAACGGCACCGGCGGCAGCGCGCCCATCAGGTGGCGGTAGATCGCCTCTTTCAATTGCTCGGCCACGTTGCGGGCGCGGGTCCAGGCCAGCACGCGGTCGGCCGACAGCAACTGCTGGCGCAAGTAGGGCACCAGGGCCAGCAGCAGCACGCCCAGCGTGGCCACTGCCGTCTGGCCCTTGGGGCCGCCGAGTTGATCAGGCCGCAGGCTGCCCACCAGCACGCTGAGAAACACACCCAGCACCCCGGCCACCGCAGCGGCCAGGCGCCAGTTGCGGATCGATTCACCCAACTGGTTGGCCACTTGCGACCACAGCGTCTGGTCAGCCCAGGCCGATGCCACCACCTGGTCCGGGTCAACGGGCGTTGGGGGGGTGGCTGGCTTGTCCATGGGGGGCTCCGGCAACTGTTGTTGTGCGGTGCCGCGTGGTTGCGTTCCACACCCTGGCACCAGCGCGCTGCGGCTCTGAACCGTGTGATTGTTCACGCCTGAGGCGAATTCAGTATTGCATAGAACACGCGGCCAACCGGGCTGGCGCGGGCCCCACAATCCAGCCCGCCATGCCCCTGCCAGACACCCCGCCCAGCAGCAGCGCCGCCGGCTCGCCATCGGTGCTGACCACGCTGCGGCACCGGGGTTTTCGCAAGCTGTGGATCGCCAGCGCCGCCTACTTCATGGCCAATGCCATGCATGGCATGGCGGCGTCGTGGCTGATGGTCGAACTCACGGGCTCGTCGTTTCTGGCCGCGCTGGTGCAGACGGCGGTGTTCCTGCCGATGTTCGTGCTGGCGCTGCCGGCCGGCGTGCTGGCCGACACCACCGACCGTGGCCGGCTGATCCTGTGGGCGCTGGGGCTGCAGGCGCTCAGTGTGGTGGGGCTGGCGGTGCTGATGTTCATCGGCTGGGGCGGGCCTGCCACGCTGCTGCTGTTCACCTTCATCACCGGCTGCTGCACCGCGATGATGACGCCGGCCTGGAACTCGGCGGTCGGCGAGATCCTGCCGCGTGACGAGCTGCCGCAGGCCATCATCGCAATGAGCATTGCCTACAACGGCGCCCGCGCCCTGGGCCCGGCCCTGGCCGGCCTGGTGTTCGGCCTGGCCAGTGCGGCCGGTGGTGTGCCGGTGGGCGGCGGCGCGGTGTTCACGCTGTCGCTGTTGGGCACACTGGTGCTGGCGCTGGCCATGCACCGGCGCCCGCCCAAGCCGCTGGCGCCCAGCCGCCTGCCGGCTGAGCGGCTGTGGGGCGGCACGCTGGCCGGCCTGCGTTACGCCTGGCATGCCGAGACCATCTTGGCCCAGCTGGCGCGCACGGCGGCCTTCAGCGCCGCTGGCTCGGCGCTGTGGGCGCTGCTGCCGGTGATCGGCCAGCAGCGCCTGGGCCTGGGCGCCGAAGGTTTTGGCGCGCTGATGGGCTGCCTGGGCACCGGTGCGGTGGCCGCCGGCCTGACGATCGGCCGCGTGCGCCAGCGCCTGGGGCTGGAGCGGCTGGTGGCGGTCTGCTGCTGGGTGTTTGCCGCGGTGATGGCGGTGGCCGCGTACAGCCGTTGGGCGCTGCCGGTGTACCTGGCGTTGGTGGCCGGCGGCGGCGCCTGGATGAGCGTCATGAGCACCTTCAACACCGCCACCCAGACCAGCGCGCCACCCTGGGTGCGCAGCCGCGCCACTGCCATGCATGTGCTCAGCGCGCTGGGGCCGTTTGCGCTGGGCTCGGCGCTGTGGGGTGCGGTGGCCGGCCTGCTGGGGCTGCAGGCAGCGCTGGTGCTGGCGGCGGCGCTGATGCTGGCCAACCTGCTGCTGGCGCGGCGCTTTCCGCTGCGTTTGGGTGGTCTGCATGAAGTGACCCAGGCGCCGTTCAAGGATTTGTTGATGGCCGACGAGCCCGACCCCGAGGCCGGTCCGGTGGCGGTGGAGCTGGCCTACCGCATCGACCCGGCCCAGGCCGATGTATTTCTGGCGCTGGCCATCCAGTTGAAGGCGCCGCGCCGGCGCGACGGTGCCACCTTCTGGCGCATCTACCGCGACCTGGGTGACCCGGGGCGCTTTGTCGAGCGCTTCATCATCACCCGCTGGGCCGACTACCTGCACCAGCGCGCGCGCCAGACGGTGGCCGACCAGGCCATCGAATCAGAACTGCGCGCCATGCTGCTGCCCGGTGAGCGGGTGGTGATGCAGCACTACATTGCCGAGCGCTGACGCGGCCGGCAGGCTGCGTCAGCAGGCTCAGACCAAGGCGCGCTCGATCTCGGCAAAGCTGCTGGCGATCGGCGTGATGTCGATGCTGGTGCCGAGCTGGCGCTCGATCTGTGCGCGCGAGACCACGCCGCGCACCCGACGTGCGGTGGTGTCAGTGGCCTCCTGCACCACCAGCAGGTGGTTGCGGCCGACGCGCTGCAGCGTGGCCACCATGCCGGCCACGGTGGCGTGGGCCATGCGCGCGTAATCGATCGCGTCCAGCATCGACAGCAGGGTCATGACATCGGCCACGCACAGGTCGTCATAACGCGCCTGGCGGGCGGCCACCAAGGCCATCTGGCGGTCACCGTGCAAATCGGTGCTGGTGATCAGGCCCTCGATGCTGGGCATGCCCGAGACCACGAACAGCATGCGCACGCCCTGGTAGATCATCGTCTGCTCGGCCTGGCGCAACGATGCCTCGGGTGCAATGGTGGCGGCCTTGACCATGGTGAGGTCGGTCATCACGTCCAGCGCCGCTGAGGCCAGCGTGACCGGCGCGCTGTGCCAGGGCGCGGCCTGGGCAATCGACACGCTGGGGTCGAGGCGGAAGGTGGACAGGGCTTCACGTTGCATGGCAAGTCTCCTGGTGGGATCGGTTCAGGCCTGGGCGGCCGCAGCGTCGGGCGCAGCGTCGGCATCGGCCACGCCTTCCAGTGCCTGGCGCGCCAGTTCGTCGTCGCTGAGCGCGGGCGCCGATTGCAGCGCCGCCAGCTCTTCCAGCGCCTCGGCCGACGGCTGGGCATTGCCCAGCAGCAGGTCTTCGAAGTCGGGGTGGGCGGTTGTGCGCTCGTCATGGTCGATCGGCGACGGGTGCACGGCAGCGGGCTCCAGCGCCGGCAGGCGCGCCGCTGCCAGCTCCAGCTGTTCGTCGATCAACTGGCAGAGGTGGCCGTCGTTGTGGCCGTCGTTGTGG
>JANNMP010000708.1:0-5983 GCA_031398015.1 Burkholderiaceae bacterium | reverse complement strand
GTCACACGCCACGCCTGGCACGACATCTGGGGCCGCCCGGGGCTGGATGCCCAGACCCGCCGCTTGCTGGTGCTGGGCATGACGATGGCTGCGGCGCGCTGGGAAGAATTCGAGCTGCACTGCCGCGCTGCCATCCGTGGTGGCGTGCCGCTGGCGGCGATCAAAGAGGCGCTGCTGCAGGGCGCCATCTACTGCGGCGTGCCGGCGGCCAACACCGCTTTCAAGCTCACCGTGGCCATTTGCCAGGCCGAAGGCATTGCACTGGACCCAGCACCGCTGTTGAGCGGCCAGCGGGTCGAGCTGCACCAGACATTCAGCTTGCCGCAGCTGCGGGTGGCGCTGCAGGGCCCGGCCGATGCCGCCAGCGCGGGTGTGCCGGTGGTGATGGCCCATGCGCTGGGCCTGCGCCTGGAGATGTGGGACGGCCTGGCGGCCACGTTGGCAGCACGGCACCCGGTGCTGCGCTATGACCACCGCGGCCAAGGCGGCTCGGCGCCGGTGCGCACTGCCTACGGCATCGATGAGCTGGTGGCCGACGCGGCGCGGCTGATCACCGAATGGGGCCGTGGGCCGGTGGTGTTCATCGGGTTGTCGATGGGTGGACTGGTGGGCCAGGGCCTGGCCATCGCCCACCCGCAGCTGGTGCGTGGCCTGCTGCTGGCCAACACCGCCGCCACCTACCCCGAGGCCGGCCGCCAGGGCCTGGCCGAGCGCGCCGCCGCCGTGCGCAGCGGTGGCATGGCAGCGGTGGCGGCTGGGGTGCTGGAGCGCTTTTTGTCGCCCGCCACGCGTGCTGCCAGCCCGGCGCTGGCGGCCACCGTGTTTGCCGACCTGCAACGCGCCGATGCCGAGGGCTATGCGTTGGCCTGCCTGGCGATCCAGCCCACCGACTGGCTGGCCCGCCTGCCGCAGATCCGCTGCCCGGTGCAGTTGGTGGCCGGGCAACACGACGCGGGCTCCACGGTGGCGATGGCGCAGGCGATCGAGGCGGCAATCCCAGGTGCCAGGCTCAGCGTGCTGGACGCTGCCCACCTGTCGGTGCTGGAGCAGCCGCAGGCGTTCGAAGCAGCCGTGCAACGCCTGCTCGCCAGCCTGGCCTGACACCCGGCCCGGCGCGGCCGGCCCAGGAAAACCCCAGCCAGACTGGCCCCGAGGCCGGACAGAATCCAGGCTGTATACAACGCCTGGACGCCTGCCAGCCATGGCCCACTATCCGCTCAACGCCTGGTACGCCGCCGCCTATGACGTGGAGCTGCAACGTTGCCTGCTGCCACGCACCATCTGCAACCGCAAGATGGTGTTCTACCGCTTGCAAGACGGCAGCCCGGCGGCGCTGGAAGACGCTTGCTGGCACCGCCTGCTGCCGCTGTCGATGGGCCGGCTCGACGGTGACGAGGTGGTCTGCGGCTACCACGGCCTGGTCTTCAATGCCGAGGGCCGCTGCACCCACATGCCGTCGCAGGAGACGCTGAACCCGTCGGCCTGCGTGCGCAGTTTTCCGGTGCTCATCAAGCACCGCTTCGTCTGGGTGTGGCCGGGTGATGCAGCGCTGGCTGACCCGGCGCTGGTGCCTGACCTGCACTGGAATGACCACCCGGCCTGGACCGGTGACGGCAAGCGCATCGGCGTGAAGTGCGATTACCGGCTGGTGATCGACAACCTGATGGACCTGACGCATGAGACCTTTGTGCACGGCGCCAGCATCGGAGACCGTGCGGTGGCCGAGGCCCCCTTCGTGGCCACCCATGGTGAGCGTTTTGCCACCGTCACCCGCTGGATGTTGGGCATCACGCCGCCGCCGTTCTGGGCCGCTCAGATCCGCCATGCGCGGGGCTACACCGGGCCGGTGGACCGCTGGCAGATCATCCGCTTCGAGGCGCCTTGCACCGTGGCCATTGACGTGGGCGTGGCGGTGGCCGGCAGCGGTGCGGTGCCCAGCGACGGTCACAGCGGTGACCGCAGCCAGGGCGTGAACGGCTACGTGCTCAACACCATCACGCCCGAGACCGATGGCAGCTGCCACTACTTCTGGGCCTTTGCCCGCAACTACTGCCTCAACGAGCAGCGCATCACCCATGAGCTGCGTGAAGGCGTGGCCGGCATCTTTGGCGAAGACGAGGCCATCCTCGAAGCCCAGCAGCGCGCCATCGACGACCACCCTGACCACCAGTTCTACAACCTCAACATCGACGCCGGCTCGATGTGGGCGCGCAAGCTGATCGACCGGCTGGTGGCGGCCGAGGCCGGCACTGCCGGTGCGCGCAGCATCGCGCTGCGGCAGGTGGGATGACGACGGTGCGCAAGGCTGCTGCGGCTGTGGCTGCTGTGACACCAGTGGCCAAAGTGGCTGCCGTGGCTGCCGTGGCTGCGGCCGCTGAAGCCGACGACAGCGCCGGCTCGTTGACGGTGCGCACCCAGTTGCGCCTGCGTGAATTGATCCTGGCTGGTGAACTGCTGCCCGGCGTGCGCATCCCTGAGCTGGCGCTGGTGGACCGGCTGGGCGTGTCGCGCACGCCGGTGCGCGCGGCGCTGGTGCGGCTGGCCGAAGAGGGCCTGCTCGAAGCCCTGTCCGGTGGTGGCTTTGCGGTGCGTGATTTCTCCGAGACCGACATCTGCGACGCCATCGAGCTGCGCGGCACGCTGGAAGGCCTGGCCGCCAGGTTGGCTGCCCAGCGTGGCCCCAGCAGCGTGGTGCTGCTGGGGCTGCAGGATGCGGTGGACCGCATCGATGCGCTGCTGGCACCGTCGGCGTTGAGCGACGCCGCCTTCGTGGCCTACGGTGAGCAGAACGCGCGCTTTCACCAGCTGCTGGCCGAGGCCGCCGGCAGCGCGGTGGTGCAGCGCCAGATCGCCAGGGTGGTCACGCTGCCGTTCGCGTCCCCCAACGCCTTTGTGCTGCAGCGTGCCAGCGGCCCCGACGCACGTGACGCGCTGGTGGTGGCCCAGGCCCAGCACCGGGTGGTGCTCGACGCCATCTTGCGCCGCGACGCCGCCCGCGCCGACGCGGTGATGCAGGAGCATGCGCGCCTGGCGCATGCCAACCTGCGCCAGGCGCTGCAAAGCCAGCAGGGCTTGTTGAATCTGCAGAAGCTGCCCGGGGCGCGGCTGATCCGCCATGCCGGGCGCTGAGCGTCGGCGGCCACCACGATGCGCACATCCCAAGACTGGCAAGCCGCCACCGTGCGCCGCGTGATGGCGCTGAGCCCCACGGTGCGTGCGCTGGAGTTGGCACCCGACGGCGCCTGCGCCCGGCCCGCCCCCGGCAGCCATTTGCCGCTGCGCCTGCAGGCCGCTGACGGTCGCTGGCTGGACCGGCACTATTCGCTGCTGGGCCGCAGCGACGACGGCCTGGCCTGGCGCATTGCCGTCAAGCGCTGCAACCCCAGCCGCGGTGGATCGGCTGCCATGCACGCCCTGGCCGAGGGCGACGCAGTGCAGGTGCTGCCGCCGCAGAACCACTTTGAGCTGTCGCTGCGCCCGCCGCAGCACCTGCTGGTGGCCGGCGGCATCGGCATCACGCCGATCCTTGGCATGGCGCAGGCGCTGGCCGCGCGCGGGGCTGACCTGCGCTTGCTGTATGCCGCGCGCACGGCCGACGAGCTGGTCTATGCCGATGCCTTGCATGCGCTGCTGGGCGAGCGGATGCAGACCTTCGTCAGCAGTGCCGGCCAGCGGCTGGACATCGGCAGCGAACTGCAGCACCTGCACCCTGACGGCCAATTGCTGCTGTGCGGCCCGGCCGGGTTGATCCGCAGCGCCCAGGCCGTGTGGCACGCTGCCGGCCGGCCGCCGCACCGGCTGCGCTTCGAAACCTTCGGCGCGGTGGCCACGGCGGTGGAGCCGTTCTGGGTGCACTTGCCGCGCCACGGCCTGCGTTTCGAGGTGGCCGCTGACCAGACGCTGCTGCAGGCACTCGACGCCCAGGGCATCGCCACGCTCAGTGATTGCCAGCGTGGTGAGTGTGGCCTGTGCGCAATGGATGTGCTGCAAGTGCAGGGCCGCATCGACCACCACGATGTGTTCCTGGGCCCCGCCGAGCGTGATGCCGACCGCCGCCTGTGCGCCTGCGTGTCGCGGGTGCGTGGTGGTGGTGTGGTGCTGGACACCGCCTACCGGCCTGACCCACATTGAGCAACCCCTGAACCCCGTCAAACCGAGAGCCATGATGAGCGCACGACCCAAACCCCCGTTCCGCGCCGACCATGTGGGCAGCTTCTTGCGCCCCAAATACCTGCTGGAGGCCCGCGAGCAGTTCTTCACCCACAAGACCATCGATGCCGCGCAACTGCGTGCGGTGGAAGACCGGGCGATCACCGAGATCGTGCAGTTCCAGCACAGCGTGGGCCTGCAGAGCATCACCGACGGCGAATTCCGCCGCACTTACTTCCACATCGACTTTCTCGACCAGCTGGGTGGTGTGAAGACCGACATCCCGGTGACGATCCGCAAGCCCGATGGCAGCGAAGAGCTGGCGCCGCCGGCGATGCGGGTGACGGGCAAAGTGCGGCATGTGAAGAACATCCAGCTGGCCGACTTCCAGTATCTGAAAAGCCAGGTCGACGCGCTGGGCCAGCCGGGGCTGACCCCCAAGGTGACGATCCCGTCGCCGACCATGCTGCACTTTCGCGGTGGCCGCGCCGGCATCAGCCGCGAGGCCTACCCCGAGCTGGACCCCACGTTCTACGACGACGTGGCCAAGGCGTATGGCCAAGAGCTGCAAAGCCTGGCCGACGCCGGTTGCAGCTATGTGCAGATGGACGACACCAACCTGGCCTACCTGTGCGACACCAAGATGCGCGAGGCCGCGCGCCAGCGAGGGGACGACCCGAACGAGCTGCCGCACCGCTATGCCGGCTTCATCAACAAGGTGGTGGCGCACAAGCCGGCCGGCATGACGCTGGCCATGCACCTGTGCCGCGGCAACTTCAAGAGCACCCACGCGGCGGCCGGCAACTACGAGCCGGTGGCCGAGGCGCTGCTGGCCGAGATGGACCTGGACGCCTACTTCCTGGAATACGACGACGAGCGTTCGGGTGACTTCCGCCCGCTGCGTTTTTTGCCCAAGAGCAAGCAGGTGGTGCTGGGCCTGGTGACCACCAAGTTCGGCACGATGGAGCGCAAAGACGACTTGAAGCGCCGCATCGACGAGGCGGCGTTGTACGCGCCGCTCGACCAGCTCTGCCTGAGCCCGCAATGCGGCTTCAGCAGCACGGTGCACGGCAACAACATTGCCGTCGATGCCCAGCGCGCCAAGCTGCGCCTGGTGGTCGAGACGGCACAGGAGGTGTGGTCTTGACGGTCTTCAGCCGCTTGCGAAGCCACGCGTATTTGCCCGCTGGTCAGGCCGTTGCCTGCCACGCATCATCCAGCCCCAAATGTTCCCCCGGAGACTCTGCATGAACAAGACCCTGCGCAGCACGCTGGCCCTGGCCGCCACGCTGGCCACCAGCCTGGTCACCCCTGACCTGGCCCAGGCCCAGGAGGTGACGCTGAAGTTCCACCACATCTGGAACACCCAGGCCATGGCCTCGGTAAACGTGATCGGCCCCTGGTGCGACAAGATCGCCAAAGAGTCAGCCAACAAGCTGAAGTGCCAGGTGTTTCCGGCGATGAGCATGGGCGGCACGCCGCAGCAACTGGTCGATCAGGTCAAGGACGGTGTGGCCGACGTGGTGATCACGCTGCCGGGCTACACCGCTGGACGCTTCCCGGCGCTGGAAGTCTTCGAGCTGCCGTTCATGACCAACTCCGCCGAGGTGGGTGCCCGCGCCGCCTGGGACTACCTGCAGAAGTACGCGCTGAAAGAATTCCCCGGCACCAAGGTGCTGGCGATCTGGGTGCATGACGAGGGTTATGTGCACTCCCGCGAGTAGCCGGTCAGGACACTGGACGACTTCAAGGGCCTGAAGATGCGCGCGCCCACCCGCCAGAGCAACCAGCTGCTGGCCCGGCTGGGCGCCTGCCCGGTGGGCATGCCGCTGCG
>JANNMP010000702.1:0-1663 GCA_031398015.1 Burkholderiaceae bacterium | reverse complement strand
CTGCCGGGGCGCGACCCGGCGGGATGCTGCAGCGCGGCGAAGCCTCAAGCGAAGTGCTCAAGCAAAGCGCTTCAGCAAGGTGCGCGTCGTGCTGATGCTGCGCAACCGGCGACAACTCGACATCGCCTGCGATGCCATCGCTGGCATGACGCGGGTCGTGCTGGATACCGTTGTGGTGGTGGCAGCCCTGCGCAGCCCGGTTGGTGCATCGGCAGAAATCCTGCGCCGAGTCGTCACTGGCCGGCTGCTGATGTTGGCCAGCGCAACCCTGTTCACCGAGTACGAAGCCTTGCTGACCCGTCCGGAGCAATTGCGCGCCACGCACCGCAGCGCAGCTGCCAAGCGGCGCCTGCTGGATGAACTGGCCGAGCGGGTGGTGCGCGTCACAGGCTGGTTTCAGTGGCGGCCGCAACTGCGCGATCCGGCTGATGAAATGGTGCTGGAAGCGGCCGTCAATGGCCGTGCCGAAGCCTTGCTTTCGTTCAACCGGCGCGACTTTGGTGACGCGCCAGCGCGCTTCGGTATCGTGGTGGCCGCGCCCGGCCAATTCCTCAGGAGCCTGGACCCATGACAAGCTTGACAACTTACCCGCTGCGCCTGCCCCGGTCCATCAAGGCTGCGGCAGAAAAGCTGAGCAAAGCCGATGGCACCAGCCTGAACCAGTTCGTGGCCACGGCTGTGGCAGAGAAGATTGCGGTGATGCAGACTGCAGCGTTCTTCGAAGAGCGTGCCGGCCGCGCGCGGGCGCGGGCAACGCGCGGCGAGTCGAGCGCGCTGCTGGCGGCCCTGTCGCGTTTGGGCGGCGAGCCCCCGCGCGCAGGTGACGAGATGCCCGACGGCTTCAAGCCCACGCTGGTCAGCAGGCCGCCACCACGCAAGCGCATGGCTGCCGCGTCTGCTGCAGCACCGCCCGCCGCCGCACCACGCAGCGCAGCGAAGAAGAAGAAGGATTGACTGCCTGCGCCGGACAACAGGCCTTGACCCCTGAGATCGATTGAGGCCATGCGCTGCCCGGCTTCAGCAGTGTGCCGGCCTCTGGCGCTTCATTGCGGGCTGGCCAGCGGCATGCTGCCGCGCGCTGCGGCGGTCACTGCGGCAGTCACTGCGGCTGTCTGCGGCGGTGGCCTGACGGCTGCAGCTTTCCAACACCCGTCTGCCCACTCAAGCCGTCTTGATCTCCACCAGCCCCAACGCCGCAATGCTCTCCTGCCGCATCACAAACTTCTGCACCTTGCCGGTGATCGTCATCGGAAAACCATCGACGAAGCGGATGTGGCGCGGCACCTTGTAGTGGGCGATCTGGCCACGGCAGAAGGCGCGGATGTCGTCTTCGGTGGCGGTCATGCCGTCACGCAGCTTGACCCAGGCGCACAGCTCCTCGCCGTACTTCACATCGGGCACGCCCACCACTTGCACGTCTTGCACCGCAGGGTGGCGGTAAAGGAACTCTTCGACCTCACGCGGGTAGACGTTCTCGCCACCGCGGATCACCATGTCCTTCAGGCGCCCGACGATGTTGACGTAGCCCTCGGCGTCCATCGTCGCCAGGTCACCGGTGTGCATCCAGCGCGCCGCGTCGATCGTCTCCGCGGTCTTCGCCGGCTCGTCCCAGTACCCCAGCATCACCGTGTGCCCCCGTGTGCACAGCTCACCCGCAGCACCT
>JANNMP010000683.1:0-6885 GCA_031398015.1 Burkholderiaceae bacterium | reverse complement strand
GAGTTGCTGTCGTCGATGCGCTTCTCGATCTCGCTGCTGACGCTGATCTGCATTGCGTCGGTGATCGGCACGGTGGTCAAGCAGAACGAGCCGTTCAACAACTATGTGAACCAGTTCGGCCCGTTCTGGGCCGAGGTGTTCGGCCATGTCGGGCTGTACCAGGTGTACAGCGCCTGGTGGTTCTTGCTGATCCTGGCGTTTTTGGTCACCTCCACCAGCCTGTGCATTGCGCGCAACGCGCCCAAGATCGCGGCCGAGTTGCGCAGCCACAAGGAGGGCGTGCGTGAGCAGGCGCTGCAGGCCTTCCACCACAAGGCCAGCGGCCGCCTGGCCGACACACCCGAGACCACGCTGGCACGGGTGCAGCAATTGCTGGCCAGCCGGGGCTGGTCGGCCAAGCTGCAGGTGCGCAGCCACGGCAGCATGCTGGCCGCGCGCAAGGGCATGGCCAACAAGATCGGCTACTTGAGCGCACATTCGGCCATCGTGCTGATCTGCCTGGGCGGGCTGTCCGACGGTGACCTGGTGGTGCGGGCGCAAATGCTGCTGCAGGGCAAGACGCCCTATGCCGGCGGCGGCCTTATCAGCGACGTGCCGGCCCAGCACCGCCTGGGTGTGGGCAACCCCACATTCCGCGGCAACCTGCTGGTGCCAGAGGGCGGACGTGCCGGCGTGGCCATCCTGAGCATGGGCGACGGGGTGGTGCTGCAAGAGCTGCCGTTCGACGTGGAGCTGAAGAAGTTCATCGTCGATTACTACGACACCGGCATGCCCAAACTGTTTGCCAGCCAGATCGTGATCCATGACCACGCCACCGGCGCCAAGACCGAGGCCACGGTCAAGGTCAACCAACCCGCGTTTCACCGTGGTGTGGCCATCTACCAGAGCAGCTTTGACGACGGTGGCAGCAAGCTGCGCTTGCGTGCACTGCCGATGGCTGCCGGCGGCCAACCGTTCACGCTGGAGGGCACGGTGGGCGGCAGCACCGAATTGCGCACCGCCAATGACCAGCACAAGCTCACACTCGAATTCACCGGCCTGCGGGTGATCAACGTCGAGAACCTGGGCGGAACACCGGCGGACAGCGCCAGCAGCACCGACGTGCGCAAGGTGGACCTGGCATCGTCGCTGGCCAAGCACCTGGGCTCGGGCGACAAGGGCGCCGAAAAAACGCTGCGCAACGTCGGCCCGTCGCTGAGCTACAAGCTGCGCGACGCCGCCGGCCAGGCGCGTGAATTCAACAACTACATGGCACCGGTGCTGCTGGACGGCCAGCAGTTGTTCTTGGTGGGCGTGCGTGACAACAGCAACGAGGCCTTCCGCTACTTGCGCGTGCCCGCCGACGATGCCGGTGCCATCGACGGCTGGCACCGCCTGCATGTGGCGCTGAAAGACCCGGCGCTTCGCGACCAGGCGGTGCGGCGCTATGTCGCCCAGTCCACCCCCGGCAACAAGCCCGAGATGGCCGACAACCTGCGCCAGACGGCCAGCCGCACGCTGGGCCTGTTTGCCGGCGCCGAATCACCCGCTGCGGCCAGCGCCCAGGCGGCGGGCGACAGCGGCGTCAGCGCTGGTGGCTTGCAGGCGCTGTCGGACTTTGTCGAAGCCAGCGTGCCCGAGGCCGAGCGGATGCGCGTGTCCGAGGTGCTGCTGCGCATCTTGAATGGCAGCTTGTTCGAGCTGCTGCAACTGACCCGTGAAACCGCCGGCCTGGCGCCGTTGAAGCCCACCGACGAGACCAGCCGCTTCATGACCCAGGCCGTGCTGTCGCTGTCTGACGCCACGCACTACCCCGCGCCGGTGATGGTGCAGCTGGCAGGCTTCGACCAGGTGCAGGCCAGCGTGTTCCAGATGGCGCGCGCACCGGGCCAGAAACTGGTGTACCTGGGTGCCACGCTGCTGATCATCGGCGTGTTTGCGATGCTCTACATTCGCGAGCGCAGGCTCTGGGTGTGGCTGGCGCCGGCCGAAGGCGGCGGAACCTTGCTGCAGGCTGCGTTGTCAACCACCCGGCGCACGCTGGATGTGGACGCCGAATTCGACCAGCTGCGCGCTGCCCTGCTGGCCCAGCCATTGAAGGACGCCCCCGCATGAACACCACCACCGCACCCAAACCCATGGCTGTGGACGGGCCCGGCCGGCCCGGCCTCGGCGGCCGCAGCGCTTTCGACTGGGCTTTTGCGCTGCTGGTGGCGCTGGGCGCGGGCTACGCCTTCCAGCGCTGGCAGGCGTCGATGGATGGTTATGAGCAGGCCATCTTGCTGGGCAGCGTGCCGGCACTGGTGGCACTGGGCTGGTTCTGGGGCCCGTTGCGGGCATTGAGCCTGGGCGTGGGCGCGGCCACCTTGCTGGCCATCACGCTGTACAACCGCACGCCCGATGGTTTTGGCGCTGACCTGGCGCAGGCCGACAAGGTGTTTCTGCTGAAGTACTTCATCAGCAGCCAGAGCGCGATCCTGTGGATGGTGGTGCTGTTTGCAATGAGCACGGTGCTGTACTGGATCGGCCTGCTGGCCAAGGTCAGCACCACGGCGCCGGCGGCCCACACGGCACACAACACCGGCCACGACAACACCGCCTTGCAGCTGGGCTCGCGCCTGGCCTGGGCGGCGGTGTTCATGGCGTTGACCGGCACCCTGGTGCGCTGGTTCGAGAGCCACCAGATCGCACCCGACATCGGCCACATCCCGGTCAGCAACCTCTACGAGGTGTTCATCCTGTTTTGCTGGCTGACGGCGTTGTTCTACCTGTATTTCGAGCAGCACTACCGCACCAAGGCGCTGGGCGCCTTCGTGATGTTGATCGTCAGCGCGGCGGTGGGCTTTCTGGTCTGGTACACGGTGGCGCGTGACGCCCAGCAGATCCAGCCGCTGGTGCCGGCGCTGCAAAGCTGGTGGATGAAGCTGCATGTGCCGGCCAACTTCATCGGCTACGGCACTTTTGCGCTGGCGGCGATGGTGGCGTTTGCCTACCTGGTGCAGCGCCAGGCACAGGAAACCCGCTGGTGGAAGCTGGCGCCGCTGGGCCTGATGGGCCTGGTGCTGTGCTTCGAGCCGATCGTCTTCCGCACCGCCAAGCTCAGCACCTCGGCCAGTTACTGGGCGGTGTACTTCGGCATCAGCACCTTGATCGTCTTCGGCATCCTGGCCGGGCGCAAGCGCATCGCCGCCCGGCTGCCGGCGCCGGCCCTGCTCGACGACCTGATGTACAAGTCGATCGCGGTGGGTTTTGCGTTCTTCACCATCGCCACCATCCTGGGTGCGTTCTGGGCCGCCGAGGCCTGGGGCGGCTACTGGAGCTGGGACCCGAAAGAAACCTGGGCCCTGATCGTCTGGCTGAACTACGCCGCCTGGCTGCACATGCGGCTGATGAAGGGCCTGCGTGGCACCGTGTCGGCCTGGTGGGCGCTGGGCGGGCTGGTGATCACCACCTTCGCCTTTCTGGGCGTGAACATGTTCCTGTCGGGGCTGCACAGCTACGGCGAGCTTTGACCCGCCGGCGTCCATGCCGGCTGCGGCCGCGTAAGGTCTGGGGCCGCTGCGCGACTCACAGCCTGCCTTCTTGGAGACCTGCATGCACCACCGCCCTGACCATGGCTTCGACCACCTTGTGCCGTCCGAGATCACGCCGCGTGCTGTTTACGAGGGCCGGCGTGATTGGCTGAAGGCGTTGTCGGCCGGCGCGCTGGGCGCGGGCCTGGCGGGTTGGGCCGGGCGTGATGCGCTGGCGCAGGCGGCAGCGCCCAAGGCTGCGCCGCTGCCCGGTGGCAAGAGCGCAGTGGCCGCCGCCAATGTGATGGACGCGGTCACGCCACGCGCGCTGTCCACCACCTACAACAATTTCTACGAGTTCGGCACCGACAAGGCCGACCCGGCGCGCAATGCCCACACGCTCAAGACCCGGCCCTGGACGGTGGTGGTCGAAGGCGCAGTGGCCAAACCGCGCACCTACGGCATCGATGAGCTGCTGAAGCTCAGCGCGATGGAAGAGCGCATCTACCGCCTGCGCTGTGTCGAAGGCTGGTCGATGGTGGTGCCGTGGGTCGGCTGGTCGCTCAGTGAGCTGATCAAGCAGGTCGAGCCCACCGGCAACGCCAAGTACGTTGAATTCCACACCCTGGCCGACCCCAAGACCATGCCGTTTGTCGGCAGCCGGGTGCTGGAGTGGCCGTATGTGGAAGGCCTGCGCATCGACGAGGCCATGCACCCGCTGACGATGATGGTGTTCGGCCTCTACGGCGAGTTGCTGCCCAACCAGAACGGCGCGCCGCTGCGCCTGGCCGTGCCCTGGAAATACGGCTTCAAGAGTGGCAAGAGCATCGTCAGGATCCGCTTCACCGAGCAGCAGCCCAAGACGGCGTGGGTCAAGGCCGCCGCGCAGGAATACGGCTTCTACAGCAACGTCAACCCCAAGGTGGACCACCCACGCTGGAGCCAGGCCACCGAGCGCCGGCTGGGTGAAGACGGCATCTTTGCCAAGAAGCGGCCGACGCTGATGTTCAACGGCTATGAGCCACAAGTGGGCCAGCTCTACGCCGGGCTGGATCTGGCCAAGAACTTCTGATGCCGCTTGTGCGGCCTGGTGCGATGAACAAGCTGCTGCTGCAGCCTGCCGCCAAACCGCTGCTGTGGCTGCTGGTGCTGCTGCCCTTTGCCAACCTGCTGTGGGGGGCACTGGCCAACACGCTGGGCGCCAACCCGGCTGAGGCGCTGATCCGCGGCACCGGGGACTGGGTGCTGCGCTTCTTGTGCCTGACGCTGGCCATCACGCCGCTGCGCGAGGCCTTTGGCTGGAGCGGCCTGGCGCGCTTTCGGCGCACGCTGGGGGTCAGCGCGTTCTGCTACGGCGTGCTGCACTTCCTGTGCTACGCCTGGCTCGACATGGGGCTGGATGTGGTCGCCATCTGGCGCGACATCCCCAAGCGCCCGTTTGTCCTGGTGGGCACGCTGGCCTTGTTGCTGATGGCGCCGCTGGCGGCCACCTCGTTCAACCGCGCCATCAAGGCCATGGGTGCGGCGCGCTGGAAGCGGCTGCACCAGGCGGTGTACGCCGTCGCCCTGCTGGGCCTGCTGCACTTCTTCTGGATGCGCGCTGGCAAGAACGACTTCGCTGAGTGGTCGATCTACGCCGTGGTGCTGGCGGTGCTGCTGGGTTGGCGGGTGTGGAAGAAAGCCCACGCACAGCGTGTTCACCAAGCAGGCAAGCCTTCCTCGCTTCGGCGGGTCTGAACGGCCCCAGATCAGGCGGCTGTGGGAATGGCCTTGCGTGGCCTGCCACCAAGGCGCCCGTTGCTTCTCGCCGCCTCCTGCTTGGCCAGCGTTGCCGCCTGGCCACCCAGGCGCCCGCTGTGCTGCGCCATCCAGCGCCGCGAGCCAAGGAAACCATCGAGCAAAGCCGGCACAGACAGGTCGGCATCGAGGCTGGGGAAGTGCAGGCCCAGGCCCGAAGGGCTGATCTCGATGCTGCTCAGGTCGTCCGGCCTGGCGTTCTCCAGACCTTGCACGCCAGCGGGCAGAAACGCCACCTGAAGCCCGGACGCCAGCGACAACACCACACGCGCGCTGCGTTTGTCGTAACGCGCCTTCAGCACCGCTGCCGAAGACTCGCGCAATGCCAGACCACGCGCGCTGGCGGCTCGGAATTGCTGTTCAGAAATCGCCATGGATGCGGCTCCAGTGTTGGCACAAGCTGGCCAGACGCAGTTGCAAGGCAGCGGCAATGCGCCCCAGTTCACGCTGCGGGAACCCCATGGTTTCCCGAAGCTCGGATGGGCCAGCGGGGCAATGCAGGTTGAAGACTGCTTCGCAACCACCACCGATCACATGCACATGCGCGGGGCGATGGTCGTTCGGGTACACCACCACGCGCAGACCGAAGATCGACAGAACGGTGGGCATGTTAGCAAAACCCAAGGGTGTTGGGTTATCTGTGGTGCACGGCGAACGCCAGCTACTTCATGAACCCCGGCAGCCACAGCGCGATCTGCGGCACCTCCAGCACCAGCACCATGGCCAGCACCAGCATCAGAACGAACAGCCACACGCCGCGGAAGATCTGCTTTAAGTTGACACCGTCGAGCAGCGCGTTCAGCACAAACAGGTTCATGCCCACCGGCGGCGAGATCAGGCCGATCTGCACCACAAACACGATCAACACACCGAACCACACCGGATCGAACCCCAGCGCGGTGACGATGGGGAAGAACACGGGGATGGTCAGCAGCACCATCGACAGCTCTTCCATGATGGTGCCCAGCAGCACGTAGATCAGCATCATCGCGCCCACCACCATCACCGGCGACAAGCCCAGGTGGCTGATCCAGTCACGCAGGTCACCCGGCATGCTGGTGAAGTTGATGAAGCTGGAAAACATCATCGCCGCGATCAGGATGGTGAACAGCATCGCGGTGGTGCGCGCGCGGTCCCCCAGCACCTGCAGCAGCACCCGGGGCGTCAGTGCACCACGCGCCAGCGCGAAGAAAAACGCGCCCGAGGCACCAATGCCAGCGCCTTCGGTGGCGGTGAACACGCCGCCGTAGATGCCACCCAACACCAGCACCACCAACAGCGCCACGCCCCAGATGCCACGCACCGCCGCCCAGCGCTGGGGCCAGGTGCTGCGCTCACCGGCCGGGCCGGCAGATGGGTCACGCCAGGTGATCCAGGCCACGCCGGCCATCAGAAAGCCGGCCGTCAACAGACCCGGCAGCACACCGGCGGCAAACAGCTTGCCGATGTTGGTTTCGGTGACGATGCCGTAGATCACCAAGATGGTCGAGGGCGGGATCATGATGCCCAGCGTGCCGCCGGCGGCAATCACGCCGGTGGACAGGTAGTCGCTGTAGCCCAGCTTCTTCATCGACGGGTAGGCCACCTTGCTCATGGT
>JANNMP010000614.1:0-2627 GCA_031398015.1 Burkholderiaceae bacterium | reverse complement strand
CCTCGACGTTGATGTGCATGGGCGCGTCATAGCTGAGCACGCGCAGCGCCTGCGGGCGGATGCCGACGGTCAACGCCGGGCTGCTGTTGCCCAAGCGCGCACGCAGCCATGGCGGTGCGCTCAAGGCCACGCCGTCGCCTTGCAGCGTGCCCGGGCCCGGCCCGTCGGCAAACTTGACCGGCAGCAGGTTCATGCTGGGCGTGCCGATGAAGGCCGCCACGAACAGCGTGGCCGGCGCATTGAACACCTGCGACGGTGTGCCCACCTGCTGGATGCGGCCCTTGTCGAAGATGACGATGCGGTCGGCCAGCGTCATCGCCTCCACCTGGTCATGCGTGACGTACACGGTGGTCTTACCAAGCCGGCCATGCAGCAGCGCCAGCTCGGCGCGCATGTGGCCACGCAGCTTGGCATCCAGGTTCGACAGCGGCTCGTCGAACAAGAACACTTGGGGCTCACGCACGATGGCGCGGCCGATGGCCACGCGCTGGCGCTGGCCGCCTGACAGCTCTTTGGGCTTGCGCGCCAGCAGGTGCTCGATGTTCAGCACCTTGGCTGCGGTGGCCACCTTGGCCTGGATCTCCGCCTGGGGGCGGCCCGACAAACTGAGCGCAAAGCTCATGTTCTGCGCCACGTCCATGTGCGGGTAGAGCGCGTAGTTCTGGAACACCATGGCGATGTCGCGTGCCATGGGCGGCAGGTCGGTCACATCACGTGTGCCGATGTGGATGCGGCCTTCGGTCACGCCCTCCAGCCCGGCCACCATCCGCAGCGTGGTGCTCTTGCCGCAGCCTGATTCACCCAGCAGCACCAGGAATTCACCCTCGGCCACGGCCAGGTCAAGCTGCTGCACCACGGTGACATCCCCGAAGCGCTTGACCACGTTGTGCAAGGCAAGGCCCGCCATCTGATCCTTTTGCTGTCGCTCAACCCAGCGGGCGCTGCACGCCCCAGCCGGTGGCTGGGCGGCTGTTGCCCGGGTGGCGCGGGTGCGGGCCCCAGATCGCCTGGTAGGTGTCGATGCAGCGGCCGGCGCGCTGCAGCCGCAAAAACGCCCAGCCCAGCGCCAGCCACCAAACAGCCAAGGTCAGCGGCATCCAGCGTGGTGCGTCGGCCAGCACCAGGCCCAGGCCCACCACCAGCACCGATGCCAGCAGCGCCAGCCAGCCCATGCCCTTGTGCCAGCGCTCGAAGGCCAGGCGCTGCGCTGTCATGTCGTAGTGGTCACCATGCACATCCGGCTCGCCCGGCCCGCCCTTGCTGCCACGCAGCCAGCTGCTGGCGATCTGCAGCCAGCCCAGGCCCACCAGCGCCCAGCCGGCCCAGCCATGCAGGCGCGCCGCCGTGCTGGTGCCACTGGCCTGCCCCCAGGCCAGCCAGGCGCCCACACTCACCAGCAGCACGCCGGCCCATTGCAGCAGGCGGTGGCCGTTCCACCAGACGCGGTTGTCCAGCACACGCGGCCAGTCCTGCCCCGGCAGCACCTTGAAGAACCGCGCCAACAGCGCGCCCAGCGGCAACAGCACGGCCCAGCCCAGCACCATGCAGCGCGCATGCCAAGACGCCCAGGGCGCGATGGCATGGCTTGCTGCGCCGCTGATCGGCATGCTCAGCCAATCCAGCATGCGGTGCCCGCTGCCAAGGCCTGTTGCTTCACTTGCCCCAGATTGCCTTGTACTTGGCGCGGTAGCCGTTGTCGGGGTCGAACAGGTTCTTCGGGCCGCCGTCCTTGCCGACGTTGGCAGCCGTCACCAGGTGCACCTTGGGCACATAGCCTGACCACTTTTCCTTGGCGAACGCGCGGTTCAGTTCATCGACCACCTGCCAGCCCTGCATGTTCAGCGGCTCAGGCACCGTGCCGGCCTGAAAGCGCTTGGTGCGGATGCGCTGGTAAGCCGCTTCTGATCCATCACCCGCCGACACCGCCTTGGGTGCGCCGTCGCCCTTTTTGCCGGCCGTTGTCAGCGTCGGGCCCATGAAGTCGAAGTACAGGTCGTTGATGGCCAGTGAATGGGTCCACTTGTCGCCGAACTTCTGCAGCAGCGATGCGGTCAGCGTGGGCATGCGGGTCGACGATTCCGAGATCGGGCTGTCTTCGAAGCTCAGCACGGTGCAGCCACCGCACTTTTTGATCACCGCCTCCATCGCCTTGGCTTTGTACAGCGCAATCGCGTACTGGCTGTCGGTGAAGATCACCACACCGGCCTTGCCGCCGCTGTCGGCCACCGCCCACAGCGCGGCGGCTTCCGACACATCGTCTGCGGTGGTCGTCACGTTGGCAAACAGCCCGGCCTTGTCGTTCGGCCCTGGTTGTTCACCCGAATGCCAGCCCACCAGCGGCACGCCGGCTTTCACCGCGCCTTCGAAGGCGCCTTACTGTTCGGTGGGGTCGAAGCCGCCCACCACGATGCCGGCGGGTTTGAGCGCCAGCGCCTGGTTGAGTGCGGCGGTGCGCCCGCTCACCGAGCCCTGGCCGTCGATCACCCGCACCGTCCAGCCGATCGCCTTGCCGGCTTCTTCCACGCCCTTGCTGACGCCGACGATGCCGCCGTTCTTCATGTCGCCGGCCACAAACACCACCGTCTTGCTGGCGGCGGCCTCGGGGCCGGTGGTCGGGCCGTCCCATT
>JANNMP010000596.1:0-9444 GCA_031398015.1 Burkholderiaceae bacterium | reverse complement strand
ACTTGCCAACCCGGCTGCAGTGCTGCCAGCACCACGCCAGGCAGGCCGCCGCCGCTGCCCACGTCCAGCACCCGGGCCGCGTCAACCCGCCGCCCAGGCGCTGGCGCAGCGGTGGCAGCATGGCCAGGCAGTCCAGCAGGTGGTGGCTGAACATCTGGTCTGCATCACGCAAGGCTGTCAGGTTGTAGACCCGGTTCCATCGCTGCAGCATCGCCAGATAGGCCAGCAGCTGGTCGGCCTGCGCAGCGCTCAGCGCCAACTGCAAGCTGTGCGCCGCAGCCAGCAGGCGATCACGCGGGCCAGTCGTCCCCGCACCTGCGCCTGTATCTGCGCCCACACCTGCGCCCGCGCCCGCCATGTCAGGCGGCGTTTAGGTCGCTGTCAGCCTCAGCCGCCGCCGTGCTTGCAAAGCCCTGGAACCGGCCCTTCTTCAAGTGCACCAGCAACAACGAGATGGCAGCCGGTGTCACGCCCGAAATGCGTGACGCCTGGCCCAGCGTTTCAGGCCGGCAGCGTGCCAGGCTTTGCCTCACCTCGAAGCTCAAGGCCTTGACTTGGGCAAAGTCCAGATCGGCAGGCAATTTCAGGTTTTCGAAGTGCGCGGCACGGGCCACGTCGTCCGCCTGTTTTCCGATGTAGCCGGCGTACTTGGTGGCCACCTCCACTTGCGCCACCACAGTGCTGGCCAGGGTGTCACCCAGCTCGGCAGCCAGTGTTTCACGTGAAACACCGGCATCGACACCGGCTGCCGCCGCCACCGCCAGCACGGTGTTGAAGTCCACACCCGGCCGGCGCAGCAGGTCGGCCAGGTTGTGTTCATGCGCGATGGCCTTGCCCAGCAAGCGCTCAGCCAATGCCGCCGGCAGCAGCGCCGGGTTCACCCAACAGCGCTTGAGCTGCTCTGCCGTGCGTGCCACCGCATCACGCTTGCGGTTGAACGCCGCCCAGCGAATGTCATCCACCAGGCCCAGCCCCCGGCCGATCTCGGTGAGGCGCGCGTCGGCATTGTCTTCACGCAGTTGCAGCCGAAACTCAGCCCGGCTGGTGAACATGCGGTAGGGCTCGTTCACGCCCTTGGTGATCAGGTCATCGACCAGCACGCCCAGGTACGCCTGGTCGCGCCCCAGGCCCAGCGGCGCACGCCCGCTGGCCTGCAGCGCCGCATTGGCGCCGGCAAACAGGCCTTGCGCCGCCGCTTCTTCATAGCCCGTCGTGCCGTTGATCTGGCCGGCAAAGAACAGGCCGCCGATGGCCTTGGTCTCGAAGCTGCTCTTCAGCGCACGCGGGTCGAAGTAGTCGTACTCGATCGCATAGCCTGGCCGCAGGATGTGGGCGTGCTCCAGCCCGGGCATCGACTGCAGCGCCGCCAGTTGCACGTCAAACGGCAGCGAGGTGGAAATGCCGTTCGGGTAGACCTCATGCGTGCTCAGCCCCTCGGGCTCCAGAAAGATCTGGTGGCTGTCCTTGTCGGCAAAGCGGTTCACCTTGTCTTCAATGCTGGGGCAGTAGCGTGGCCCCACACCTTCGATCACGCCGGTGAACATCGGGCTGCGGTCAAAACCGCTGCGGATGATGGCGTGGGTGCGCGCATTGGTGTGGGTGATCCAGCAGGGCACCTGGCGCGGGTGCTGCGCAGCATTGCCAAGAAAGCTGAACACCGGCACTGGGTCCAGGTCACCAGGCTGTTCGGTCAGCCGCGAATAGTCGATCGAGCGGCCGTCGATGCGCGGCGGTGTGCCGGTCTTCAGCCGGCCTTGCGGCAACTTCAACTCCTTCAGCCGCGCTGACAGGCGCATGGCCGGCGGGTCACCGGCACGGCCAGCACTGTGGTTCTGCAGGCCGATGTGGATGCGGCCGTCCAGAAAGGTGCCGGCTGTCAGCACCACCGCCTTGCCATTGAAGCGGATTCCGGCCTGCGTCACAGCGCCCACCACCCGGTCGCCTTGGCCGTCGGCTTGCACCACCAGGTCATCCACCGCCTGCTGGAACAGCCACAGATTGGGCTGGTTCTCCAGCCGCTGGCGGATCGCCGCCTTGTACAGCACGCGGTCAGCCTGGGCCCGGGTGGCGCGCACCGCCGGGCCCTTGCTGCTGTTCAAGATGCGGAACTGGATGCCAGCCTCGTCAGTGGCTGCGGCCATCGCACCGCCGAGCGCATCAACCTCCTTGACCAGATGGCCCTTGCCGATGCCGCCGATGCTGGGGTTGCAGCTCATCTGGCCCAGCGTCTCGATGTTGTGGGTCAGCAGCAGGGTGGTGCAGCCCATGCGGGCGGCTGCCAGCGCTGCTTCGGTGCCGGCATGGCCACCACCGACAACGATGACGTCAAAACTTTGCGGGTGCAGCACGGTGGCTTGGATGTGCCGGCATCGGGCACACCATCAGAGGTTGGCAAGCCGGTATTGTAAAAACCTGGCGCCGCCTGGGTGGCCAGTGTGCCGGCAGGCCGGCATGATGGCTGCAGCCCTGCCGCGCACTTGCCGCGCACCTGCCGCTCATCTGCCGCTCACCTGCCGTGTTGGGTGTGCGGCCAGCGCCTGAAGTTCAGCGGCCAACAGCACAACGGCCCGGGCTTGGGCCGGGCCGCTGACGTAGACGTTGGCCGTGTGCTGCACGGCCGCGCAAGCTGCGCTTGTTGACTACCAACCGCTCTTGGGCAGCAAGGTGACTGAGGCGGTGGTGAACGCGGTGGTGAAAGCGGTGGTGGTGGTGGCGCTGGCTTGCATGGTGCTCGTCCTGTCGATTGATGGAGTGAAAGCACCTGACCCGGCGCTTGTAGTGAATTTCACCAGCACGCCACTTTTGCAGAAACTGTCAACTCTTACAGGGGGGATGCGAGAAAAGCGATGGTCTGCTATGGCCTGCGGCCAAAAACAGACAGCAGCCCCGGCCCGCTGTGCGGGCCCGGCGCCTCAGCTGATCAGGCCGAGCTTCAACGCTTTCAGCACCGCCTGGTGCTTGCTGGTGCAACCCAGCTTGTGCATCGCGTTGGTGACATGCAGCACCGCCGTGCGCTCACTGATGCCCAGGATGGCGCCCACCTCCCAGGCGGTCTTGCCTTCCATGGTCCAGCGCAACGCTTCTTGTTCACGTGGCGTCAGCGCGGGCGCGCGTTCGGCCAGCGGCACCACCGGCAGCAGCACGCGCATCGCGGCATCCTGGGCATGCACCGCAAACAGCTGCAGGTCGGCCACCAACCGCTGCAGCTCGCCGCCGTCGCTGGGCAAGGGCTTGTCGCGCTCGACACCAAAGGCAAAGTGCCGCCCTTCGGGCAGGTGCAGCGCCATGGCAATGCCGGTGCAATAGCCAAACCGGGCCTGCTCTTCCCAGAGGTCACCAAAGCCCTGGCTGGTGTAGGTGGTCTGGTCCCAGATGATCGGCACCGACTGGTGGCGGCAATGCTGCATCACCGGGTCGCGCCGCATGCTGGGCACGTCGCGCATGACCTTGATGTACCCCTCGGGCGCGTTGTCGATCGACACGAACTCCGAGCGCCCAACACCAAAATCAACCACCGCCATCGCCGACACGGTGTTGAAGCCCAGGCTGCGCGAGAAGCGCACCACTTCACTGCGGAAGTCGTCGCGACTGCCCACTTGGAGAATCGAAGTGAATCCGGCGGGCAGCATGCCAACAATTCAGCGCCAGTCGGCTCCCGGGCATGTGCCCTGCAAAGGTTTACATGTTTTCATTTGATGACAGTTGCCGAAAACTGTCCGACAGATCAGTCAAAGTCAAGGTGAACTCCATGCATTCAACGTTGCAGCAATGCCCGCCCTGGACCTTGCGCGCCTGGCCGCCGTTATTGTGGCAGGTGGATCGGCCGGTCCCGCTGCGCCTGCAGCATCTTGGGACACAAGTCACGAACCCTGGGGATGCGTTGTTTCGCACCGTCGGCCAGACGATCTGGGCCTGGCACAGCGACGAAGGCAATGTCGGCATCGCCTGGGACTGGGTGCAACTGACCTGCGGCGTGCTGGCCATGGCCGACCCGATGGCGGTGCTCACCAACCTGCGCCTGGTGGGCGACGAGGGCGAAATCCTGAGCGCCTATGCCTCGGCCCGGCACTTCAACGCCATCGTGCACCGGCTGCCCTGGCAACAGGCGGTCGAGCAAGCGCTGAGCGGGCCCGCCCAGCCCGTTGCCCTGGCTGCCTGACAGCGCGCGGGCCGCCGCTCACTTCAGCGCCGCAGCGCGCAACTGGCTCGCCACATCGACCAGGCACAGCACGGTGAGCAGCGCTGCCACCAGCAGTGGCAGCAGCAAATCCCAGGCCGCCAATGCTTCACCGGCCAACACCCGCTGCATCAGCATGATCTGCGCCAGCGCCGGCAGCCACAGGTGCCAGGGCTGCTCGGCGCCGGGGTTGAAGGCGGTGAGCATCGGCAGCAACGACACCGCCAGCACCACCAGCGTGGTGCTGGTCTGCGCCTCCTTGAAGCTCTTGCAGCGGATGGCCACGGCCATCAGCAGCGCTGCCAGCAGGGCGGCCACCGGCAGCAGCAGCGCCAGAAACAGGCCCGCCTCGGCCGGGCCGAACTGGAACATCGCCGCCAGCACATCGCTGCGCAGCAACCATTGGCCGGGCAAGAAGCCGAAGCACGCCAGCACCGCCACGCCCATGCCCATCACCGCCACCGCGCCCCATTTGCCCAGCACCAGGGCCAGGCGTGGCAACGGCGTCATCAGCAGCGGCTCCAGCGAGCCCCGCTCACGCTCACCGGCCGTGGTGTCCAGCGCCGCATGCAGCGCGCCGTACAACACCGCCATCAAGATGAAAAACGGCAGCAGCCGGGTGAGCTGCGCGGCGCGTGCGCGTGGGTCGGCCAGGTCACGGCGCTGCACCCGCACGGCCTGCATGGCGAGCGGGTCGACACCGCGCAGCACCAGGCGCAGCGTGGCCTGCTCCTGGTTGAAGCCGGCCAGCAGCTGGCCCACGCTGCCGGCGCTGCCCTCGGCGCGCTGGTTGGCGCTGGCGCTGCGCAACAGCAGCTCGGGCGCGATGCCAGCGGCCAGGTCAGCCTCGAACCCGGGCGGCACCACCAGCACCGGGTGCTCGAAGCTGCGGTCGGCCAGCCTGGCCTCATGGTCGGGCGGTGCGGTCTGCACCGTCCAGGCCTGGCGGGCGATGTAGTTGGCCAGCGTGGGTGCGGCATCCAGCCCCACCGCGTAGAGCACCCGCGCGTCGGCGCGGGCTTCGACATCGGCGATCAACGCCGACAGCGCCACCAGCAGCAGCGGCCCCAGCGCCACCGACGACAGCAGCACCATCAGCATCGTGCGGCGGTCACGCAGCGCGTCGCGCAACTCTTTGGTGAAGACGTGCCAGGCGCGGCTCATCGCGCTGCTGGCGCCGTGGCGGGGTAGGCCAGCTGCACAAAGCAGGCCTCCACATCCTGCTGGCCGGTCAAGGCCAGCAGCGCCGGCACCGTGCCGCTGGCCACGCTGCGCCCGCCGGCCAGCACCACCACCTGGTCGCACAGCCGCTCCACCTCTTGCATGATGTGGCTGCAGAAGACGATGCACTTGCCTTCGTCGTTGCGCAGGCGCTGCAGGGCCGCGCGCAAGCTGCGGGTGGCCAACACGTCCAGGCCGTTGGTGGGCTCGTCCAGGATGATGTGCGACGGGTCGTGCACCAGCGCGCGGGCCAGCGCGGTCTTCATGCGTTCACCCTGGCTGAAGCCGTCGGTGCGGCGGTCCATCAATGCGCGCATGTCCAGCATGCCGGCCAACGTGGTGGCGCGGGCCTCGGCCAGCGGCTGCGCCAGGCCGTGCAAGCGGCCGTAGTAGACGATGTTCTCGCGCGCCGTCAGCCGCGGCGACAGGCCACGCGCGTCAGACAACACACCCAGCAGCGCCTGCGCGGCCTGCGGCTGGCGCGCCACGTCGATGCCGGCCACCAACACCTGGCCGGCGTCGGGCCGCACCAGGCCAGCCACCATGCGCAGCGTGGTGGTCTTGCCGGCGCCATTGGGACCCAGCAGGCCGGTGATGCAGCCGTCGGCAGCGTTGAAGCTCACCGCTTGCACGGCAGCCACCACCCGCGCGCTGCGGCCGTCGCCATGCACAAACCGCTTGGCCAGCCCCTGCGCCACGATCATGGCCCGGCCCCCGGCGGCACAAACACCAACGGCCGTGGCAGGGCTGCAGCGCAATCCACCGGCGTGGCCAGCGCCTGGGCAGCGTCGTCGGTGCTGATGAACCTGGCCACCGCATCACGCAGGCAGGGCAGGGCCAGCAAGCCGTGGCCGGCGTTGGCCACCACCACATGGCGGGCCAGCGGGCCGAGCATCTTGGCCACGCGCTGGCCATGGCGCGGCGGTGTCACCGGGTCGAGCCCACCCGACAGCAGCCAGGTGGGCGCGGCCGCCGGGCCCAGGCTGTAAAACGCAGCGCTGACCTGGCCGCGTGGCCAGTCGGCACAGGCGGCCTGGTAGGCGCGGCTGCCACTGTCGCCAAACAGTGATGGGCCGGCTGCCGCCGCTGGTGCGGACGTTGCGGCTGACGTTGCGGCTGACGTTGCGGCCGACGTTGCGACTGACGTTGCGGCTGACATTGCGGCTGCCGCAGGTGCCGGCGCAGGCGCGCCCGGCCCCATGTCTTCGGCACAGACCACCGAAAAATGCTGGCCGGTGGCAAAGCCACCCGCCGGCCCGCCCACTGCCTGCGCCAGCGCCGCCAGCGGCGCCCAGCGGTCGTCGGCGGCTGCGGCCAGCGCGGCGGGCAGGGCGGCGGCCAGCACCGGGTTGTACAGCGGCGCGCGCAGCATCGCCAGCAGGGTGTCGCGCTGCAGCGTCAGGCTTTCAAGCGCGCCGCTGACCGGGTGCGGCACCTGCACCGTGCGCGGCAAGCCAGCCAGCAACCACGTGACCAGCGCGGCCAGTTGGGGGTGGCGGCGCTGGCAGCCGGCTTCGGCCGCGCAGGCCTGCAGCAGCGCATCGAAAGCGGCCTGGTTGTCGGCCGCAGCGGCATCAGGCAGGCGCATGTCGGCTGGCGCCACACCGTCAAGCACCGCGCGCCGCACGGCCTGCGGAAACTGCCGCTGGTAGCTCAACACCGCGCGCGTGCCGTACGACGCGCCGATGGCGTTGAGCTGCGCCACACCCAGCGCCTGGCGCACGGCATCCACATCGGCCATCGCAATCTCGGTGGTGTAGAAGCGCAGGTCACCATGCGGCAGCGCCTGCAGCGCCTGGCGGCAGGCCCGCAGGCGGGCCAGGCGCTGGGCCTCGCCGCTGCGCGCGGCCAGCGGCAGCAGCTCGGCGCGCGGGTCGTCGTCGGCACAGGCCAGCGGCGCACTGCGGCCGGTGCCACGCTGGTCGATGAACACCAGGTCGCGGCGTTGCTGCAGCCGGCCATGCGACAGCGCCAGGTGGCCGGCCAGGTGCACGGCACTTTGCCCCGGGCCCCCGGCGAAGAAGAACACCGGGTCGGCCGCCTTGTTGCGGGCCAATGCCGGCACCACCGCATAGTGCAGCGTGATCTGCGGCCCCTGCGGCCGGGCGGGGTCAAGCGGGCGCTTGAGCGTGCCGCAACGCGCCGCCTGTGGCCAGCCGTGCAGCCAGCAGGCGGTGGTGTCTGCCGAGGCCGCCGTCAGTGGCCACAGCAGCGCCACGGCCAACGCCCAAGCCGCCGCCCTGAGCGCCCGAGTCCCGCCGGCAGCGGCCATGCTCAGGCCAGCAGCCTTGCCAACTCACCGCTGGTGATGAGCCGCTGCAGGTCGGCTGCGCCACCAACCAGCTGGCGCCGCACAAACACCATCGGCAGCGTCGGCCAGCCGGTCCACATCTTCAGTGCATTGCGGCGCCGCCACTGGCTGAAGTAGCTGCCGATGTCGATGTCATGGTGGGCCACGCCGGCGCCGTCCAGCGCCCGGCGCGCCTTCTTCACGAACGGGTTGCCGGCCATGCCGACCACCACCACGTCATGCGCGCTGACCGCGCCGCGGACCTGCGCCACCACGTCGGCATGCAGGTCGGCCACACGCTGGCGCACGGCAGCGTGGATGGCGGATTCATCGAGTACGGCGCGGGGCATGCGCTCTCCTGGCAGCGGTCAAAACAAGTGATTGGAGCGGCAGCATACTGTGCGCCCCAACCACCCTGCCAAGGAAATCCGGCATGAAGCTCTACTACAGCACCGGCTCGTGTTCACTCAGCCCGCGCATTGCGCTGCACGAGGCCGGCCTCGCCCATGAAGGCGTGCTGGCGCCCACCAAGACCAAGCTGCTGCCCGATGGCAGCGACTTCCGCGCCATCAACCCCAAGGGCTATGTGCCGATGCTCGAACTCGACGACGGCCAGCGCCTGACCGAAGGCGTGGCCATCGTGCAGTACATCGCCGACCTGGTGCCCGAACGTGGCCTGGCGCCGCCCAACGGCAGCATGGCGCGCTGCCGCCTGCAAGAGTGGCTGACCTTCATCAGCAGCGAGCTGCACAAGGGCGGCTTCGGTGTGTTTTTCAACGCCGCGGCCAATGACGAGTTCAAGGCCGCGATGCGCGAGCGCCTGCATGGCCGGCTGCGCTGGGTGGACGAACAGCTCGAAGGCCGCACCTGGCTGGGCGAGCAATTCAGCGTCGCCGACGGCTACCTGTTCAACATCACGATGTGGGCCAAGCCCACCGGCATCGACCTGTCACCGTACCCGCACTTGCTGGCCTGGCGCGCGCGGGTGGCGGCGCGCCCGGCCGTACAAGCGGCGATGGCGGCCGAGGGCCTGGGCTGACAGCTGGCTCAGCCGGCTGCGGCAGCGGCCGGCTTCTTCAACAGCGCCTTGGCGATGCCGTCGCAGGTGGCGCGCTGGGGGTCGGTGGCGTCCAGCTTGTTGCACACCGCCGCCAGCCCCTGCGGCCCGCCATGCAGGCGCTGCAACACCGCGCTGTGCTGGCCACCCTGGTTCCAGTCACTGAGTTTGCTGGCCATGCGCTGCAGTGAGCGCGCGCTTCGCTCGTGGAATGCGGCGCGGTCCAGCGCTGCTTCCGCCAGCAGTTGCTGGGCCAGGCGCTCGATGCGCTCGGCATCCTGCGGCGCCAGGGCGACCAGCGCGCTCAAGTAGCTCTGGCCCCATTGCAGCCGGGTGGCAGGGCCTTCACTCTTGTCATAGGCCAGTGCATGCCAGCGCAGCGCGGCATCGGTCTGGCCCAGCATCTGGGCATTGCTGCCGAGCTGGCTCATCAGGTAATACGGCGCATGGCTCTTGGCCAGGTTGGCTTGCAACAGCGCGTCGCTCTCGGCCCACAGGCCGGCCTGACCCAGCAGCCAGGCACCGCCCGGCACCACCACCTGGCGCTCGTAGGCGTTGCTGGTCTGCTGGTCGTCGCGCGCCACATGCGCGCGCACCTGCTGCACCAGCGCAGCGGGCAGGGTGGGCTGGCGGCTGTCGGCCGGCTGGTCGATGCGCGCCAGCATCACCCGCGCCGCCAAGGCGCCCAGGCGGTCGGCG
>JANNMP010000592.1:0-9828 GCA_031398015.1 Burkholderiaceae bacterium | reverse complement strand
ACGACGGCGTGCGCAACAACGAGGCGCCGATTGCCGGCGTGCTCATCACGCTGAGCGGCACCAACGACCTGGGCCAGCCGGTCAGCGCCACCACCACCACCAACGCAGCGGGCTTCTACGAGTTTGCCAACCTGCGCCCTGGCAGCTACACGGTCACCGAGACGCAGCCTGCGGCCTACACCGACGGCAAGGACACCGCAGGCTCCACCGGCGGCACGGTCACCAACGACGTGATCAGCAACATCACCCTGGTCTCGGGTGCCAACAGCATCGAGAACAACTTCGGTGAGCTGCGCGGCGCCAGCCTGGGCAACAAGGTCTGGGTCGACATCGACAAGGACGGCGTGCAAGACGCCAATGAAGCCGGTGTGGCCGGTGTCCGGGTGTTCCTGCTCGACGCCAATGGCGCCACCGTGGGCAGCCCGCTGACCACCAACGCCAACGGTGAATACCTGTTCACCAACCTGAACCCGGGTGACTACGCGGTGCGCTTTGACCTGAGCACGCTGCCGCAGGGCTACATGGTGACAACGCGTGATGCCGCCGCGGCCAACGACGCCACCGACAGCGATGCTGACGCGACCACCGGCCGCACCATCCTGACCACGCTGGACTCGGGTGAAGTCGACCTGAGCTGGGACATGGGCATCAAGGCCAACATCGGCATCGATCTCGAAAAGCTGGTGCGGGGTGAGTACCTGGTGCAGGGCGCTGGCGGTGGCGAAGGCCTGACCCCTGGCTTCTGGAAGAACCACAGCAGCTACGGCCCGGCGCCGTTGTCGGGCTGGCCCGAGACCGGCTTGTCGCCCGATGCGAGCTACGAAGCCATATTCGGCGTCAACGTGCCTGGTTCGGCACCAACGCTGCTGCAGGCGCTGGGCACCGGCGGCGGCGGCATGGACGCACTGCTGCGCCACTCGACAGCCGCGCTGCTGAACGCGACCAACCCGTATGTGGACTACGCCTACACCAAGGCGCAGATCGTCACGATGGTGCAAGCGGCATTTGCCAGCAACAGCTTCGAGGCGACCAAGGACTTGTTCGCGGCCCAAAACGAGCTGGGTGCCGACCTGAGCACGCCCGCGGCCAACGGCTCCACCCTGGTGGTGACACCCGACGTCGATGCCGACACCCCGGGAACCGGGCCGATCATCCCGGTGGGTGGCACGGCGGTGTTCACCTATCTGGTGAAGAACACCGGTGCGACCGAGTTGAGCAACATCGCGCTGACCGATGACCGCATCCCGGCGCTGACCTTCGTGGGTGGCGACACCGACGGTGACGCCAAGCTCGACGTCACCGAGACCTGGACCTACACCGCCCGCGAGACGGTGCTGTCCAACACCCAGTACGTCAACACCGGTACCGTCACCGGGCGCGACAACACCTCGGGCGTCACCGTCACCGACAGCGACAAGGCGCACTACAACACGCCCAAGCTGGGCCAATCGTTGGGCGACCGCGTGTGGCTCGACAGCAATGCCAATGGCATCCAGGATGGCGGTGAGCAAGGCATCGCCGGTGTCACGGTGCAGCTGAAGAACACCGGCGGAACGGTGCTGCAGACCACCACCACTGACGCCAACGGCAATTACCTGTTCGACCTGGCCGTCGGCAGCTATCTGGTGAGCGTGGTCACGCCTGCCGGCTACATCGTTTCGGCCAAAGACCAGGGTGGCAACGACGGCCTGGACAGTGACATCGACACGGTCACCAAGACCACTGGTGTCGTCACCATCGCTGCTGGCCAGCAAAATCTGACTGTGGATGCTGGCCTGTACCAAGGCGCGGCCATCGGCGACCGCGTCTGGCTCGATTGCAACAGCAACGGCCTGCAGGACGCCGGTGAAGACGGCGTGGCGGGTGTCAGCGTCAAGTTGTTGAACTCGGCCGGTGCTGTGGTGGCCACGCAGACCACCGATGCCAACGGCAACTACCTGTTCTCGGCACTCAAGCCGGGCAGCTACGCGCTGGAGTTCGGCACGTTGTCGGGTTATGACCGCACGGTGGCCGATGCCAATGGCAACAACAGCGATGCCAGCGATTCCGATGCCAACGTCAGCACCGGCCGCACCGCCTACACCACGCTGGACTCTGGTGAAACCGACCGCAGCTGGGACGCGGGCTACGCACCGAAGTGCCGCGACGTCAGCTTCGACTTCAGCGGCAACACCAGCACCGACGGCAGTGATGGCAACAGCCGCAGCTACACCGACAGCCTCAGCGGCGTGTCGGTCACGGCGCGCGCCTTCAGCCAGGACAAGGGCACCAACACCTGGCAGAAGGCTTTTCTGGGCGCCTACGGCGGCGGCTTGGGTGTCACCGATTCGAGCGAGGGCAGCGGCGGCGGTAACACCCACATGGTGGACAACGTCGGCCGCAACAACTATGTGGTGCTGCAGTTCTCGCAGGCGGTGACCTTGGACAAGGCGTTCCTGGGCTATGTGGTCGGCGACAGCGATGTGCAAGTCTGGATCGGCAACTCAGCCACCACCATCACCACGATGAGCAACGCGGTGCTGGCCAGCATGGGCTTCAGCGAGGTCAACACCACCACCTCGGGCAGCGCACGCTGGGCCGACCTGAATGCGGGCGGCGCCGCCGGCAACGTGATCATCATCGCGGCCGACACCACCGATGCATCGCCGGAGGACTACTTCAAGCTGGAGAAGGTGGCGGTGTGCGCACCGGTGGATTGCTGCGAACCGCCGGCAGCCAAGGCCAGCATCGGCGACTTTGTCTGGGACGACAAAAACGCCAATGGTCTGCAGGATGCCGGCGAAGCGGGCATCGGCAACGTCACCGTCAAGCTGCTGAGCAGCACCAACGCGGTGCTGGCCACCACCACGACGGATGCGTCGGGCAAGTATGGCTTCAGCAACCTGAACCCGGGCGACTACAAGCTGCAAGTGGTGGCACCGTCAGGCTTCTACGCCACCAAGAAGGACCAGGGCAGCAACAACGCCATCGACAGCGACATCGACAGCAGCGGCACCACCGTGGTGACGTCGCTGGCTGCTGGCGAGAGCGACCTGAGCTGGGATGCCGGCCTGTACCGCAAGGCCTGCGTGGGTGACAAGGTGTGGGAGGACGCCAACCACAACGGCAAGCAAGACTCCGGCGAGGCGGGCATCGCCAACATCACGGTCAAGCTGCTCAGCGCCAGCGGCTCGGTGCTGGCCACCACCAAGACCAACAGCTACGGCAACTACCTGTTCAGCGACATCGACCCGGGCACCTACTCCTTGCAGTTCGACAAGAGCAATGTCAGCTACAAGGGCTACAACATGAATGGTTGGAAGTGGGCGGTCAAGGATGTGGGCAGCGACGACAACCTCGACTCCGACGTCACCGGCAACGGCACATCGACCACCAATGTCACGGTGACCAGCCAGTTCACGCTTGATTCGGGCGAGAACGACAAGAGCCGCGACGCGGGCATCACCCCGATCGCCATCGACTTGAACGGTGACGGCATCCAGACCATTGCCCGCGCCGATGCAGGTGGCATGTTCGACTTGTTTGGCAACGGCAAGGCCGTGGCGTCGGGTTGGTTGTCGGGTGACGACGGCTTCCTGGCGGTCGATGGCAACGGCAACGGCAAGATCGACAGCATGGCCGAGCTGTTCGGTGGCCGCAGCAAGGGTGACGGTTTTGCCAAGCTGGCGTCGTTCGACAGCAATGGCGACGGCCTGGTCAATGACCTCGACGCCGCCTTCGGCCAGCTGATGATCTGGCGCGACGCCAACGGCAACCATGCCACCGACGCTGGTGAGCTGGTCGGCCTGGGCGCAGTGGGTGTGGCCAGCCTGACGGTGGCCTACACCGAGCTGCCGCAGATGGACGCCCAGGGCAACCTGCACCTGGAGCGCAGCACGGCCACCCTGGCCGACGGCAGCAGCGTGGCGATGACCGACGTGTACTTCAACGTCTCGGCCGACGACGCAGCGGCCGCCGGTGCGGCACTGCCGACCATGGCCGATCTGCTGGGCGGCGACAGCGGGCTCGACAGCCTGCTGGGCGCCACGCCGCAGTCGATGGCCGGCCTGCAAGACGAGGCCGACGCTGCCGGCTGTGGTGATGCCGGCGAGGTGCTGCGCAAGCTGGCCGCGCTGTCGCGGGAGAGCTGCCACGCCGCCGTGGCTGCCTGACCGGCCGCTCGGCAGGCCGGGCAACGGCAGGGCCTTCGGGCCATGCCGCCGCCCGGTGTGCCTGGACAACGCAGCACGCCGCCCACCCGGGCGGCGTGCTGCTGTTGGCAAGGGCGCTGTTGCGGCTTGGGCCGTGCGCAGCGTCACGCAAAGCGCCGGGCTGCGGCCGGGTGCTGCTGGCCGCGCGCCAGGACAATCGGTTTCCAATCGCAAACGCTTCCAAAGCGCGCCAACAAGCGCTCGAACGCCCGCCTGAAAGTTGCCCATGACCGCCAGTTTCAGCCACGCCACCACCACCGTCGGCCCAGTGCCCTTGCATGAGAGCGTGGTCTTCCTCGCCCGCTTTCTGGGCACGCCGGTGCAGGTGGAGCGCTTGCGTGACGCGCTTGAGTCGCATGACCTGGAGCATGGCCCGGCGCTGTCGGTCGAGGCCGTGGGTGACCTGGTGCGCCATGCCGGCCTGGTGGCCAGTGCGCTGCCGGTGGGCCGGCCGCGCCGCGCCACCGAGCTGCCGGCGCTGCTGATCGGTGAAGGCGGGCGCTGCCTGGTGGCGCTCAGCCTGAAGGACGGGCGTTATGAATGTGCGCTGCCCGGCATTGAAGGCAGCAGCTGGCTCAGCGCCGAGACCGTGGCCCAAGAGGTGCCGGCGGCGCTTTGGCTGGCGGTGCGCCCGGCCATGCACTTCGACACCCGCAGCCTGCTGTACGCATTGCCGCAGGCCAAGCGCTGGTTCTGGGACACCTTCAACCGCAACCGCTGGATGTTTGCCTGGGCGCTGATGGGCACCCTGGCGCTGAACCTGTTCGGCACCCTGGTGCCGTTCTACAGCATGGCCGTGTACGACCGAGTGATCCCCAATGGCGCCATGGGCAGCCTGGGTGTGTTGACGGTGGCGGCGGTGATGATCATCGGCTTCGAGCTGATGATGCGGGTGTTGCGCAGCCACCTGCTGGAAGCTGCGGCCAAGCGCATTGACGTGGCCTTGTCGGCCCAGGTGTTTGCGCAATGCCTGCGCATGCGCGCTGCGTCGCGCCCGGCTTCGGGCGGCGTGCTGGCCAACACCGTGCGTGATTTTGAAGCGGTGCGTGAGTTCTTTGCCACCAGCACCCTCACCGTGCTGGGTGACCTGCCGTTCATGCTGCTCTACCTGGTGGTGATCGCGCTGGTCGGCGGCTGGCTGGCGGTGGTGCCGATGGCAGCCATCCCGATCCTGCTGGCGGTGGCACTGATCGCCCGCCGGCCGCTGGCGCGCAAGGTCAATGAAGGCATGCAGGAAAGCAGCCAGCGCACCGCGCACCTGTTCGAAACCATGAACGGGCTGGACACCATCAAGAGCCTGGGCGCCGAGGCCTGGAGCCGCCGCAAGTGGGAAAGCCTGACCCAGGCCATCTCGCACAACAGCCTGCAGACCCGCGAGATCAGCTCGCGCGTGACCTACTTGAACACCATGGTGCTGGGCCTGGCCAATGTGGCCGTGGTGGCGGTGGGCGCGGTGCTGATGACTGAACACGCAATGACGCTGGGCCAGATCATCGCGGTCAGCCTGCTCACCGGGCGTGCGCTGGCACCCATCAGCCAGATCGCCGGCCTGGTGGTGCGCTGGGAGCAGACCAAGCTCAGCTACGAGGCGCTCGACAAGATCATGAAGGCGCCCACCGACGAAGCGGCGGTCAGCCTGCAGGCCCCGCCGATGACCGGCCGGCTCGAGTTCCGCGATGTCAGCTTTGCCTACCCCAACCAGCCGCCGGTGGTGCAGGGCCTGAACCTGCGCATCCGCCCCGGTGAGCGGGTGGGCATCATCGGCAAGCTGGGCTCGGGCAAGAGCACCGTGCTGCGGCTGATCCTGAACCAGTACGCACCCAGCAGCGGCAGCGTGCTGGTCGATGACATCGTCAACACCCAGCTCGAGCCGCTGAGCCTGCGGCGCCAGATCGGCTATGTGCCGCAAGACGTGACGCTGTTCCACGGCAGCCTGCGCGAGAACATCGAGCTGGGCCGGGTGCAGGCCAGTGACACCTTGCTGGTCGATGCAATGCGCGTGTCGGGCCTCGACGAGATCGTGGCCACGCTGCCGGCCGGCGTGGGCACGCAAGTGGGTGAGCGTGGTGACCGGCTGTCGGGTGGCCAGCGCCAGATCGTGGCCATTGCCCGCGCGTTGCTCACCCGCCCGCGCCTGCTGCTGATGGACGAGCCCAGCAGCATGATCGACCCCGGCAATGAGCAAAAGCTGATCAGCCGCCTGCGTGCGCTGGGCGACACCACCATCGTGCTGGTCACCCACCGCATGGCCATGCTGGCGCTGGTCGACCGGCTGGTGGTGATGGACCGCGGCCGCATCGTGGCCGACGGCCGGCGTGACGAAGTGCTGCGCGCGCTGGCCCAGCAGCAGAACGCGGCAGGGGGCCAGGGCGCCAATGTCACCAGCACAGCGGCCACGTCCGCAGCACCAGCCGCCGACCCGCAGGGCCCGGCCGCGAATGACCCACCCGACGCGCCGGCCCGCGCGCCGCTGGCCCAGCCGCTGCGCCCGGCCGGTGGCTCGTCCAGCTTTGTGGCCGACCGCCTGAAGGGTGACATATGAGCGAGTTGACCGGCGACATGGTCGATGTGCGGGGCCTGCCCCCGTCTGAAGCCGACCCCGACCGCGGCCCCCGCCGCACCGTGCTGGCGATGGTGGGCGTGGTGCTGCTGTTCCTGGTGTGTGCGGTGGTCTGGGCGCTGGTGGCCCAGCTCGACGTGTCGGTGCAGGCGCGTGGTGCGGTGATCCCGCCCAGCCGGGTGCAAGAGGTGCAGAGCCTGGAAGGCGGCATCGTGCAGCAGATGCTGGTGGTGCCCGGCCAGGTGGTGAAGAAGGGCCAGTTGCTGGCCAAGCTGGACACCGCGCAATACATCGCCAACCTGGGTGAGAGCCGCCAGAACCAGCTCGCCGCACTGGCCGGCCGCGCCCGGGTGGATGCGCTGCTGGCCGGCAGCGTGCCACGCTTTGACCCCGAATGGCAGCGTGAAGCACCCGAGCTGATCGCCAAGGAAAGCCAGCTCTGGCGTGACGCGATGCAGGAGTACCAGTCCAGCGGCGCCGCCACGCGTGAGGCGGTGATGGCCCGGCGTGGTGAGCTGGCCGAAGCCCAGGCCCGCATCCAGAGCCTGCAGGGCTCATTGCGGGTGGCCGAAGAAAGCCTGGCCATCGAAGAGCGGCTGTACAAGGAAGGCGCCGGCGCGCGTGCTGATTTCCTGTCGGCGCAGCAGCGCTTCCTGCAATTGCAGACCGAGCTGGACAGCCTGCGCCAAAGCCTGCCGCGGCTGCAGGCCGGGCTGGCCGAAGCCCAGGCGGCGGGGCAGGAGGCCAGTTCGCGCGCGCGCTCGCTGTGGGGTGCGCAGCGCAATGAGTTCGGGACCAAGGCCGCCGCGCTGGCCAGCACGCTCAGCGGCCAGCAAGACCGGGTGCAACGCCGCGAGGTGTTCTCGCCGGTCGACGGTGTCGTCAACCGGGTGCTGGTGCCCACACTGGGCGGTGTCGCCCAGCCGGGCAAGGCGATCCTGGAGATCGTGCCCGAAGAGGCCACGCTGCTGATCAATGCCCGCATCAAACCGGCCGACATCGGCTTCATCCGCATGGGGCAGGACGCCCATGTGCGGGTGCTGGCCTATGACCCCAGCACCTACGGCAAGCTCGAAGGCAAGGTGCAGAACCTGGGAGCCGACGCGCTGATGGATGAAAAAAGCGGCGAGCCGTATTTCGAGGTGCAGCTGAGCGCGCCGCGTGACCAGCTCAAGCTGCACGGCAAGCCGCTGCCCATCACCCCGGGCATGCCGGTGGACATCGGTATCCTGACCGGCCAGCGCAGCGTGGCGCAGTACCTGCTCAAACCCGTGCTGCGCAGCGTGCAAGGTGCGCTGCAAGAGCGCTGATGCGCGCGCCTGCTGCTGACCGACTACAACAAAAAGCACACACGATGGTTCGTCTCCCTCAACAGGCCCTGGGCCTGGGCGCAGCGCTGCTGCTGGCCAGCGCGCTGCCCAACGCCAGCGCCCAAAGCACGGCGGCCTCGTCCAGCGCGCCAGGCACCGCCATCGCGCCCTGGCTGCAACTGGCCGCACCCGCCGTGCTGCCCGATGCGCCCCCGCCGCCGCCCGTTGATCAGGCCGAAAGCCTGGCCGACCTGCTGGCCCGGGTGCTGCCGCGAGAACCCCAGGTGCGCGCCGCCGCTGCCCAGCGCCAGGCCGCCGAAGAGCGCCGGCTGCAGGCCCGCTCACGCCTCGGGCCGTCGTTGTATGTGCAGGTGGTGGGTGGCCAGGGCCGCGAGACCGAGTTCGGCCGCCCGCTGGACCGCACCACCGACCGCACCGAAGCCGGCCTGCGCTGGAACCTCTACAACAGCGGCAACGACAGCGCCGAGTTGCGTGGCGCCGAGCGTGACGTGGCCGCTGCCGAACAAGACCTGCGCCGCGCCCGCGAAGACACCGCCGAGCGCATCGCCGAAACCTATGTGACGCTGCTGTTCACCCAAGCCCAGCTGGGCCCGTCGGCCGAGCGCCTGGCGGCGGTGCGCAAGCTCGCTGCCCAGGTGGCGCAGCAGACCGAGGCCGGCCGCGCCAGCACCGCTGACGCCACCCAGGCCGAGTCGTCGTTGCTGGACGCCGACATTGCCCATGAGCAATTGCTGGCCGACCACGCCAGCGCGCGCGCCAAGCTGGCCGCGCAGGTGGGCACCGATGTGCGCACGGTGCGGCCGGTGGACCTGGCGCCGGTGGACCCGGCATTGCTGCAGACCGGCGCCCCGGGCCTGGTGGCCGCCGCCCAGCAGCGCGCGCTGGCCGCGCGTGAGCGGGTGCGCCCGCCGGTGTCGCTGCTGGCGCCGCGCATTGACCTGGAAGTGCGCCATCGCCTGTCCGACAAGACCGCGCCAGTGCTCACCACCGAGCAGAAAAGCAACTGGCTGATCACCGCACGCTGGGATTTCCCGGTGCTGGGTGAGACCGTGGCGCGCCGCAACGAGGGCCTGCGCCGCGCCGAGGCGGCCGAGGCCGAGGCCGAGCGTGTGGCCCAGGGCGTGCGGGCCGATCTGCAGTCACTGGACGCCCGCATCGCGATTGCCGAGCGGGCGGTGGCCACGCTGGACAAGCAGTTGCTGCAATACGCGCAATTGCAACGCGCTGGTGAGCTGCAGTTTGACGCCGGCCGCCGCAGCCTGCAGCAATTGATCGCGCTGCGTGACAGCCGCTATGGCGTGGCCCAGCGCCGTGCCGAGCAGTCCAACCGCCTGCTGGCCGCGCGTTTGCGGCAACTGGCGCTCATCGGGCAGTTGCTGCCGGCCTTGGGGCTGGGCACCAGCCCCTGATCAGCCACTGAGCAGCCACTGAGCAGCCAATGATCAGCCAATGATCAGCCACTGAGCAGCCACTGCGCAGCGGCTGCGGCCGGCATCGGCCACCACAATCGTGGCCATGCACAGCGCTGACTCCACTGCGCCGACTGGCGCCACGACCTCCGCCAACGCGTTCCCCAACGCGTTCCCCAACGCGTCTGCCACCACCCCGCCGGAGCGGCCGTCGCTGGACCTGCCGCAACTGCTGATGCGGCGCACCGCCGCGCTGGGCACGGTGGTGCTGTTGCTGGCCCTGTGGCTCGGCCTGCTGCGCATGAACGACGACATCGGTGACGAGCTGGACGCCGCCA
>JANNMP010000543.1:0-2420 GCA_031398015.1 Burkholderiaceae bacterium | reverse complement strand
ACCTCGGTGGTGCCGCCGCCGATGTCCACCACCATCGAGCCCGAGGCCTCGCTCACCGGCAGGCCGGCGCCGATGGCGGCGGCCATCGGTTCTTCGATCAGGTAGACATCACTGGCGCCGGCGCCCAGGGCGCTCTCGCGGATGGCGCGCCGCTCAACCTGGGTGCTGCCGCAGGGCACGCAGATGATGATGCGCGGGCTGGGCCGCAAGATGCTCTGCGGGTGCACCATCTTGATGAACTGCTTGAGCATCTGCTCGGTGACGGTGAAGTCGGCAATCACGCCGTCCTTCATCGGCCGGATGGCCTCGATGTTGCCGGGCACCTTGCCCAGCATCGCCTTGGCTTCCTTGCCCACCGCCTGGATCGTCTTCTTGCCCTGTGGGCCGCCTTCATGGCGGATCGACACCACCGAGGGTTCGTCGAGCACGATGCCCTTGCCACGCACATAGATCAGCGTGTTGGCGGTGCCCAGGTCAATGGCAAGGTCGGTGGAAAAGTAGCGGCGCAGGGATCCGTACATGGGGCGGTCAAACTGTCGGGCAACCGGCGTCGGGGGGCTGCGGGCGCAGCGGCCGGCTGGGGCGCTCAGGGCGTTGGGAGAACCGAAGATAATACCCCACGACCCCGGGGGGTCCTGCCTGGCAGACCCCCGACGCACCCCGCTGGAGCCCACCCCTTCGCCATGGCCTTGACCCCGCAGGACACCAGCCGCATTGCCCACCTGGCCCGGCTTGAACTCTCGGCTGCCGAGGCGCCCGACATGCTGCAGCAGCTCAATGATTTCTTCGGCATCGTGGCGCAGATGGGTGCGGTCGATACCGCCGGCATCGAGCCCTTGTTCACCCCGCTGTCGGCGATCCAGGCCGTGGCGCTGCGCCTGCGCGACGACGTGGTCAGTGAAGCCGACCAGCGCGAGGCCAACCAGCGCAGCGCGCCAGCAGTGGAAGACGGCCTGTTCCTGGTGCCCAGGGTGATCGAATGAGTCTGCACACGGGTCTGCACACAGGTCTGCACACGGGTCTGCACACACTCGGTGTGGCCGAGCTGGCCGCCGCGCTGGCAGCCAAGTCGGTGTCCAGCCTTGAAGTGACCGAGCACCTGCTGGGCCGCATCGGCGCGCACGCTGCGCTGGGCGCGTTCCTGCAAGTCGATGGCGATGGCGCCACCGCTGCCGCCCGTGCGGCCGATGCCCGCCGCGCGGCCGGCGACAGTGCGCCGTTGCTGGGCGTGCCCATTGCCCACAAGGACATCTTCGTCACCGCCAGCCTGCCCACCACCGCAGGCAGCAAGATGCTGGCCGGCTACCGCAGCCCGTTTGACGCCACCGTGGTCAGCCGCTTGGCAGCGGCCGGCGCCATCAGCCTGGGCAAGCTGAACTGCGATGAATTTGCAATGGGCTCGGGCAACGAGAACTCGGCCTTCGGCCCGGTGCACAACCCCTGGGACACGGCCCGCGTGCCGGGTGGCTCATCAGGCGGCTCGGCTGCTGCGGTGGCGGCGCGCTTGCTGCCGGCGGCCACCGGCACCGACACCGGCGGCTCGATCCGCCAGCCCGCCAGCTTCACCGGCACCACCGGCATCAAGCCGACCTATGGCGTGTGCAGCCGCTGGGGAATGATCGCCTTCGCCTCCAGCCTCGACCAGGCCGGGCCCATCGCCCGCAGCGCCGAAGACTGCGCGCTGCTGCTGTCGGCGATGAGCGGCTTCGACGAGCGTGACGCCACCAGCGCCCAGCGCGCGGCGCAAGACTTCCATGCCCAGATGCTGGCGCCGCGCGCCGGCGCCAGCGCCGGCCGCCCGCTGGCCGGCTTGCGCATCGGCCTGCCGCAAGAGTTCTTCCCCGCCGGCCTGGCCGCCGATGTGAATGCCGCCGTGCGCCAGGCGCTGGCCGAGCTGGAGAAGCTGGGGGCCAGCTTGGTGGACGTGCGCCTGCCGCGCACCGAGCTGTCGATTCCGGTGTACTACATCATTGCCCCGGCCGAGGCCAGCTCGAACCTGAGCCGCTTCGACGGCGTGAAGTTCGGCCACCGCGCAGCGCACTACACCGACCTGCTCGACATGTACAAAAAAAGCCGCGCCGAAGGCTTCGGGCCCGAAGTGAAGCGCCGCATCATGATCGGCACCTATGTGTTGAGCCACGGCTACTACGACGCCTATTACCTGCAGGCGCAGAAGCTGCGGCGGATGATCGCCGACGACTTCCAGGCCTGCTTCAAGGTGTGCGACGTGATCGCCGGCCCGGTGGCGCCGACGGTGGCGTGGAAGATCGGCGAGCGGCGTGACGACCCGCTGCAGGCCTACCTGGCCGACATCTTCTCACTGCCCGCCAGCCTGGCCGGACTGCCGGGCATGAGCGTGCCGGCGGGCTTCGCGAGTTCCGCCGAGGGAGGCGGTATGCCGGTGGGCCTGCAGCTGATCG
>JANNMP010000506.1:0-3603 GCA_031398015.1 Burkholderiaceae bacterium | reverse complement strand
CCCGAACTGGCCAAACTGGGCTTCCCAGGCACCGACTGGATGCTGATCACCGTCACGTGCATCTGCCTCTTCATCGGCGCCATGGGCAAGAGCGCTCAGTTCCCGCTGCATGTGTGGCTGCCCGATTCGATGGAAGGTCCCACGCCCATCTCGGCGCTGATCCACGCCGCCACCATGGTGACGGCGGGCATCTTCATGGTGGCGCGCATGTCGCCGCTGTTCGAGCTGAGCGACACGGCGCTGAACTTCGTGCTGGTGATCGGCGCCATCACCGCGCTGTTCATGGGCTTTCTGGGCATCATCCAGACCGACATCAAGCGTGTGGTGGCGTATTCCACGCTCAGCCAGCTGGGCTACATGACGGTGGCCCTGGGCGTGTCGGCCTACAGCGTGGCGGTGTTCCACCTGATGACCCATGCCTTCTTCAAGGCGCTGCTGTTCCTGGGTGCGGGCTCGGTGATCATCGGCATGCACCATGACCAGGACATCCGCAACATGGGCGGCCTGTGGAAGTACATGAAGATCACCTGGATCACCTCGCTGCTGGGCAGCCTGGCGCTGATCGGCACGCCGTTCTTCTCGGGCTTCTACAGCAAGGACAGCATCATCGAGGCGGTGCATGCCAGCAACCTGCCGGCCGCGCCATGGGCTTACGCCGCTGTGGTGGCGGGGGTGTTCGTCACCGCGTTCTATTCGTTCCGCATGTATTTCCTGGTGTTCCATGGCCAAGAGCGCTTTCGCCACAAACCATTCCCTGGCGAGCATGACCACCATGACGACCATGGCCATGGCCACACGCCACATGAATCACCCTGGGTGGTGACACTGCCGCTGGTGCTGCTGGCGATCCCGTCGGTGGTGGTGGGCTTCTTCACCATCCAGCCGATGCTGTTTGGTGATTTCTTCAAGGATGCGATCGTCGTCGACGGCTCGGTGCACCTGGCGATGAAGGAACTGCAGTCGCATTACCACGGCGCCACAGCCATGGCCGCCCATGCGCTGCAGACAGTGCCGTTGTGGCTGGCGGTGGCTGGCGTGGCGCTGTCATGGTTCTTCTACCTGAAGGCGCCGCACATCCCGCAGGCCATCGGCCAGGCGCTGGCACCGCTGGTGCGCTTGCTGGAGAACAAGTACTACTTCGACTGGTTCAATGAGCATGTGCTGGCCGCCGGCACCAGGCTGCTGGGCCGCGGGCTGTGGAAGGGGGGTGACGGTTTCATCATCGACGGCGTGCTGATCAACGGGTCGGCCCGGGCAGTGGGCCTGCTGGCGGGCTTGTCGCGGCTGGTGCAGACCGGCCACATCTACTGGTACGCGCTGGTCATGCTGCTGGGCGTGTTCGGGCTGCTCACCTGGCAGCTGTGGCCTGCGTTGTCCGGCCTGGCCGGCCGCTGATCGACGCAACGCAGCGCAAAGCAGAGCAGGGCGGAGAACAACAATGGGTTTCGGTTTGTTGAGTGTGTGCATCTGGCTGCCCATCGCTTTTGGCGCGGTGCTGCTGGCCACCGGCAGTGATGACAAGGCCAGCAGCGCGCGTTGGCTGGCCTTGGTCGGCGCGGTGTTGAGCTTCGCCGTCACCATCCCGTTGATCACCGGCTTTGACAGCGCCAGCGCGGCGCTGCAGTTCAGCGAGAACCTGCTGTGGATCGAGCGCTTCAATGTGCGCTACCACCTGGGGGTGGACGGCATCTCGGTGTGGTTCGTGCTGCTCACCGCCTTCATCACCATCATCGTGGTGGTGGCCGGCTGGGAAGTGATCACCGAGCGCGTGGCCCAATACATGGGCGCCTTCCTGATCCTGTCGGGCCTGATGGTGGGCGTGTTCTGCGCCGCCGACGGCCTGCTGTTCTATGTGTTCTTCGAGGCCACGCTGATCCCGATGTACATCATCATCGGCATCTGGGGTGGCCCGCGCCGGGTCTATGCGGCCTTCAAGTTCTTCTTGTACACGCTGGCCGGCTCGCTGCTGATGCTGGTGGCGCTGATCTACCTGTACTACAAGTCTGGCGGCAGCTTCGACATTGCCAGCTGGCACAAGCTGCCGCTGGGCATGCCCGCGCAGGCGCTGTTGTTCTTCGCCTTCTTCGCCGCGTTTTCGGTCAAGGTGCCGATGTGGCCGGTGCACACCTGGCTGCCCGACGCCCACGTCGAGGCGCCCACCGGCGGCTCGGTGGTGCTGGCGGCCATCATGCTGAAGCTGGGGGCCTACGGCTTCCTGCGCTTCTCGATGCCCATCGCGCCTGACGCCAGCCGCGAATACGCCTGGTTCATCATCGGCCTGAGCCTGATCGCCGTGGTCTACATCGGCCTGGTGGCGCTGGTGCAGCAAGACATGAAGAAGCTGGTGGCCTATTCGTCGATTGCCCACATGGGCTTCGTCACGCTGGGCTTCTTCATCTTCAATGAGCTGGGTGTGTCGGGTGGCCTGGTGCAGATGATCAGCCACGGCTTCATCTCGGGCGCCATGTTCCTGGCCATCGGTGTGCTGTACGACAGGGTGCACAGCCGCGAGATCGCCACCTACGGCGGTGTTGTCAACGTGATGCCCAAGTTCGCCGCATTCGCGCTGTTCTTCACCATGGCCAACTGCGGCCTGCCGGGCACCGGCGGCTTTGTCGGTGAATGGATGGTGATCCTGGGCACGGTGCAGGCCAACTTCTGGCTGGCGGCGATTGCCGCCACCGCACTGGTCTTCGGTGCTGCCTACTCACTGTGGATGTACAAGCGCGTGTACTTTGGCGAGGTCACGAATGACGCCGTGCGTGGCCTCACCGATTTGAACGCCCGTGAGTTCGGCCTGATGGCGGTGCTGGCCGCAGCCACGCTGTGGATGGGCGTCTACCCCAAACCATTCACCGATGTGATGCACCAATCGGTGACCGGCCTGCTCAAGCATGTGGCTGTCTCGAAACTGAACTGAGCCAAGTCAGAACACCATGAACGCAATGAACTGGCTCGTCGTCTACCCCGAGGCCCTGCTGTTGCTGCTGGCCTGCGTGGTGGCCCTGGTCGACCTGTACGTCACCGACGAACGCCGCCGCCCCACCTTCTGGCTCACCCAGGTCAGCATTGGCGCGGTGGCCGCCATGCACCTGGCCTATTACGACGGCGGCGCCACGGTGTATGGCATGCAGACCATGATGGTCAGTGACCCGATGGGCCACTTGCTGGCGTTCTTTGCCTGCATTGCGGTGATGGTGACCATCGCCTATGCCCAGCCCTACATCGCCAGCCGCGAGATGCTCAAGGGTGAGTTCTTCACACTCGCCATGTTCGTGCTGCTGGGCATCAGCGTGATGTGCTCGGCCAACAACTTTCTGGTCGTCTACCTGGGGCTGGAGCTGATGAGCCTGTCGCTGTATGCGCTGGTGGCGCTGCGGCGTGACCACGGCGTGTCCACTGAAGCCGCGATGAAGTACTTCGTGCTCGGTGCGCTGGCCTCGGGTTTCCTGCTCTACGGCCTGTCGATGATGTACGGCGCCACCCAGTCGCTCGAGATCAACGAGGTCTTCCAGGCCATCGGCACCGGCCGCATCAACGGCACCGTGCTCACCTTCGGCGTGGTGTTCGTGGTCGCCGGCCTGGCCTTCAAGCTGGGTGTGG
>JANNMP010000498.1:0-1996 GCA_031398015.1 Burkholderiaceae bacterium | reverse complement strand
GCTCCACGTTCTCGATCTGGCCCAGCCGCACCGACACCGACAGGCCGGCGCCTTCGCTGACCTCGGCCGCAGCGTCGCTGGCGCCCGCCGCTTTGGCCAGGCCCAGGGTGTCGTCGATGATCTGCTGGAACTGTGCGCGGTTGAAGGCGAAGCCCTGGGAGGTGGTGGAACCGGACATGAAAGGGGCTGGCCTGGCAGGGCCGCGCAAGGGCATGGTGGGCGACAATCATAGCCACCGGCCCCCTGCGGGCCACGCCACCTTGAACAGGCCCATGCGCGCACGCCCTGACCCTGAGCCCAGCCCCACCGAGCCGGTGTTCGAAAAGCCCAGCAAGACCCGCCTCAAGGCCCAGGCGCATGACCTGCAGGCGCTGGGCGAAGCCCTGGTCACGCTGCCGCCCAGCCGCTTGAAAGACCTGGCCATGCCCGAAGGCCTGCGTGATGCCATTGCGCAATACCGCCGCACCCGCAGCTTCGAGGGCCAGCGCCGGCAATTGCAGTTCATCGGCAAGCAGATGCGCTTTGCCGACGAAGCGCCGCTGCGCGAAGCGGTGGACGCGTTCAAGCTGGGCTCGGCCAAGGACACACTGGCCCTGCACGAGACCGAGCGCGTGCGCGACGAGTTGGTGGCCAGTGATGACGCCCTCACCCGCTGGGCGGCTGACTTTCCGGGCAGTGATGTGCAGCGCCTGCGCAGCCTGGTGCGCGCCGCCCGCAAAGATGCCGCAGCCGCACCCGAGCAGCGCAACGGCCGCGGCTACCGCGAACTGTTCCAGTTCATCAAGCCCTGGCTGCAAGACGCCGCCGGGCAAGCCCGGGTGGCCGAAGACAACCTCGACGAGACCGACGATGCCTGAGGCCAAGCCGCAACAGGCATTGCCTGACCCGGTTCGCATCGGCCTGGTGTCGGTCAGCGACCGCGCGTCGGCCGGCGTCTACGCCGACCAAGGCATCCCGGCGCTGCAGGGCTGGCTCAGCCGGGCGCTGACGAACCCCATCACCTGGGTGACGCGGCTGGTGCCAGACGAGCAGGCCGGCATCAGCGCCGCCTTGTGCGAGCTGGTCGATGTTGAACAGTGCCATCTGGTGCTGACCACCGGCGGCACCGGCCCGGCGCCACGCGACGTGACACCCGAGGCCACGCTGGCGGTGGCCGACCGGCTGATGCCGGGCTTCGGCGAGCAGATGCGCCAGATCAGCCTGCACTTTGTGGCCACCGCGATCCTGAGCCGCCAGGTGGCGGTGGTGCGCAAGGCCGCGCTGGTCATCAACCTGCCGGGCCAGCCCAAGTCGATCACCGAAACACTGCAAGGCCTGCCGCAGGCCACGCCGCCGGTGCATGGCATCTTTGCCGCCGTGCCGTACTGCATCGACCTGCTCGGCGGGCCCTACCTTGAATGTGACGCGGCCATCTGCGCGGCGTTCAGGCCGAAGAGTGCCACCAGGCCGGCCCGGGCCTGAGCGCTACTTCACCAGCCGGCTCAAGCGCTCGGCGTCGAAGGTCTCGCTGGTGTGCGCGTCCTGCGGTACGCAGTCGCTGCCAGGCAGCTCACGCGCACGCGACGACAGCTTCTCGATCGCCTGCCACAGCAGCGTGATCTGGTGCTCCTGGCTGCTGGCGGTGTCGATCAGGCCCTTCATCGCCAGCGACACCGGGTCATCGCCATTGCCAACGCCATAGGCCGAGAAGCCCGGCTTCGCCGGCCGCACTTCACGCTCGCCATCCAGGCTCTTGACGAGGATGCGCGCCGGGATGCCCACCGCCGTGGCACCCGCCGGCACCGGCTGCAGCAGCACGGCGTTGGCGCCGACGCGTGCGCCGTCGCCCACCGTGAAGCCGCCCAGCACTTTGGCGCCGGCGCTCACGATGACGCCGCGGCCCAGCGTGGGGTGGCGCTTGGCGCCCTTGACCAGGGCGGTGCCGCCCAGGGTGACGCCCTGGTAGATCGTGCACTCGTCGCCGACTTCCGCGGTTTCGCCGATGACCACGCCCATG
>JANNMP010000466.1:0-3798 GCA_031398015.1 Burkholderiaceae bacterium | reverse complement strand
CCTTCGGTATTGAAGCGGAAAAAGTTCGGGCTCGGGCTGGTGAGGGTGGTCGCCTGCGCGCCCGAGCCACCGTTGATGAAGGTCACCTGCGGCTGGGTCTTCGAATAGTCCTTGACCGCGATGCCTTCGCCGCCCGACAGCGGGCCGACCATGATGTCGACCTTGTCCTGCTCGACGAGTTTGCGGGTGGAATTCACCGCCACGTCGGGCTTGGCATCGCTCGACGCCTTGATGACTTCGATCTTGCGCCCGGCGACCGTGCCGCCGCGCTGCTTGACCGCCAGTTCGGCGCCGCGCATGCCGTCGGCACCGCCGGCCGCGAACGGCCCTTCCAGCGTGGCGAGCAGGCCGATCTTGACCGGCTGGCCCTGGGCCCAGGCGCCGCCCATGACCGCGGTGGCGGCCGCAGCGGCGAGCAGGTGCCGCCTCGACGTTGTCTTGTTCACTGTGATCACGAGAGTCTCCTTGGGTTTGCTGAAGTGGCCGATCCCGGCGTGAAGCGCAAGCGCAGCTTGGCCCACAGCCCGAGCAGGCCGTCGGGGGAAAACAGGACGATGGCGAGGAAAACGCCGCCGATCACCAGGTTGAAGCGCTCGCGGTCGATCACGTCGATGGCGAAGGTCTGCAGCAGGATGAAGACGATGGCGCCCAGGAAGGCGCCGATCGGGTGCTTCATGCCGCCCAGCACCGCCATCACCAGCAGGTTGATCAGCCAGCCCGTGCCCACCGAGCCGGGCGTGATCAGGCCGTTGTACCAAACCAGCAGCACACCGCCCACGCCGGCCAGCCCGCCCGACACCGCATAGGCCGCCACCCGGTGGGCGGTGACGTTGAAGCCCAGCGCGGCCATGCGGCGTGGGTTGTCGCGGATGCCTTGCAACGCGATGCCGAAGGGTGTGCGCACCAGCCACTGGATGAAGAAGTAACCCAGCATGGCCCAGACCAGGCAAAGAAAGTAGAACGGCACCGGGTCGCGCCAGTTGATGCCGAGGACCACCGGCGGCACCACTTTCTGAAAGCCCTGGAAGCCGTTGAAGACGGTGTAGTTCTGCAGCACCAGGTAGTAGAACGCCACGCCGATGGCCAGCGTGATCATGATGGTGTAGATGCCGTCGGTGCGCACCGACAGCCAGCCGATCAGCGTGCTGCCCAGCACCGCCAGAAACAGTGCTGTCGGCAGCACCATCCACCACGGCCAACCCAGGCTGCTGGCTGTGCCGCTGACACCCAGCACCGCCACTGCATAACCCGCAAAACCAGCGACAGTCATCTGCGCCAGCGACACCATGCCGCCATAGCCGGCCAGAAAGCTGAGCGACAGCGCGATCAGGCCGAACGCCAGGCTTTGCGAGGCCACCTGGTAAGTGAAAAACGGCGAGGCCACTGCCGGCAGCAGCAGCACGAAGGCCAGAACAAAGGCATGGCGCGGCGCCACCGTGCGCCACAGGAACTTGAGCCAGCGCGGCGCGCTGCTGTGGGCGTAGGGGTCGGGTGCCGGCGCGGGGGCGGGCGCAACGCGCACCTGCGCGCCAGCAGGCAGCGGGCGCAGCACCGCGCCCGGCTGCTGGCCAGCCATGGCCCGCCGCCACTTGGCCGCGCTCAAGCCGTCACCTCGGCCGCCGTCATGCTGGTTTGCCCATGATGCCGCGCGGCCTGAAGGCCAGCACCACGATCAGGATGACGAAGGTGAACACCACGCTGTAGGTGGGCGCATAGGCCAGGCCATAGGTTTCGGCCAGGCCCAGGATGGCCGCGCCAATGGCCGCGCCCACCACGCTGCCCATGCCGCCGACGATGACCACGATCAACGACGCCAGCAACAGCCTGGTGTCTTCACCCGGCACCATGCTCAGCTCGACCGCGCCGATCACGCCGCCGAAGCCGGCCAGGCCAGCGCCCAGCATGAAGGTGGCGGCAAACACCGCATTCACATTGACGCCGGCTGCCGCCAGCATGGCCCGGTCATCGACGCCGGCACGGATCATCGTGCCCACCCGGGTGCGGTTGAGCAGCCACCACAGGAACACGCCGATGGCGATGCCAAAGCCCAGCAGGCTGAGCCGGTAGGCCGAGTAGGCCTTGATGACCGGAATGCCGCGGATCGGGCCTTGCAGCCAAACAGGCGCTTCCATCTGGTACACCTGCCCGGTGAAGCCCCACAGCAGCAGGTCGGCCATCACGATCGACAGGCCGATGGTGACCATGGTCTGGCGCAAATCCTGGCCTTGCATGCGGCGCAGGATCAGCACCTGGATCAACAAGCCGGCCAGCGCCGCAGCCAGAAAGCCCGCCGCCAGCGCCACCACCCACCAGCCAGTCTCGCGCGCCACCACATAGCCCACGTAGCCGCCCAGCAGGTACAACGAGCCATGCGCCAGGTTGACATTGCGCATCAGCCCGAAGACCAGCGTGAAGCCGCTGGCCACGATGAAGTACAGCGAGGCCAGCGTCAGGCTGTTGAGCAGGGTGATCAGGTACAGGCGCGGGTTGTCCACCAGGGCCCACAGCGAGAACAGCGCGATCGGCCCGCCGACAAGCACCCAGGTGGCTTGTTGCTGGCGCGGTGTCATGCCGGCCCTGTCATGCTGACCCCATCACGCCGCCCGCCCCCAGGCCCGCTGCGAGGCAATGGCCGGTGCCTTGGCAAACACACCGTCCTTCATCACCGCCAGCAGGCGCTTGGGGTCGCGCAGGATGGCCAGGTTGGCCAGCGGGTCACCATCGACCAGCAGCAGGTCGGCAAGATACCCGTCTTTCACCGCACCCAGCTCATGGCCATGCAACATGATCTGGCCACCGTACACCGTGGCCGCGCGGATGGCTTCCATCGGTGTCATGCCCAGGTACTTGACGAAGAACTCCAGGTCACGCGCGTTCTGGCAATGCGGGGTGAAGGCAAAGCCGTAATCACCGCCCGGCAGCACCCGGATGCCACGCTTGTGCATCTTGCTCAGCGAATCAAGCGCTGCGTCCCATTCTTCCTGGTAGCCCCAGCCCACTGCGGTCTGGCGCGTGATGCCGAAGGGCTCGCTCTCATTGAGCAATGCGTACAAGATGGCGATGCCCGGCGCCACGAACACCCGGTCGCGCCGGGCTTCCAGCATGTCCAGGGTCTCGGTGTCGGTGAAGCTGGCGTGGTAGATCAGGTCGATGCCATGGCGAAGCGCCTGCTGCACGCTGGCCTTCGATCGCGCGTGCACGATGATGCGTTTGCCGCGCATCTTCACTTCTTCAGCCGCTGCCGCCACCTCGGCGTCGGTCATCCAGCTGGTGTGGGCATCGGCACCCGGCACAAAGTTGTCGCCTGACAAATTCAGCTTGATGCTGTCAACGCCGTACTTCAGGAACATCCGCACCACACGGCGCATCTCGTCGGCGCCGTTGACATTGACGCCGAAGCTGAACTCGGGGAACGGCAGGTGCGGCAAGGTTTCATCACCCAGGCCGCCGGGCACCGTGATCTCCTGGCTGGCGGCCAAGTAGCGCGGGCCTGGGATCTGGCCGCTGTTGATCGCGTTGCGGATCACCACGTCCAAGCGCGGTTTGGCGCAGGCCGCACCCAGGCAGCTGGTGAACCCCGCTTCCAGATACCGCTTGGCCACCTTGGCGCACCACAGCACATGCTCTTCCAGTGGCATCACCTGGATCGCCGACAGCGTGGCCGCGTCGTTCCAGGAAAAGTGGGTGTGCGCCTCCACCATGCCGGGCATCAGCGTGGCGCCTGCGCCGTCAATGACGTCGGCGTTCCCCTGCGCGATGGGTGCCGTGCTGCGGCCCACCTGGCGGATGCGGTTGCCG
>JANNMP010000441.1:0-5362 GCA_031398015.1 Burkholderiaceae bacterium | reverse complement strand
CCTCGGCCAGCTCGACGAAGCGCGGCGTGGGGCCGTTCAGGCAATCGCCCAGCGCCTGCTGGGCCTGGGCAGCGGCCTGCACCTCGGGGTGGCCATAGCCCAGCAGGTTGGTGCCCCAGGCGCACATGAAGTCGATGAACTCACGCCCGTCCACATCCCACAGCCGGCAGCCCTGGGCGCGTTGGAAGAACTGCGGATAACCCGCAGGCAGCGCGGCCGCATGGAGGTGGCCGGTCATGCCGCCAGGCACCACGCGGCGGGCGCGCTGGCGCAGGTTGGCATCGTGGGTGCTGGGCTCTGGCATGGTTTGGCCTTTCAGGGCAGAACGCTGGCACTGTGCAGCGCTTTCAAACGGTACAGCGCGTCCAGCGCGTCGCGTGGTGTCAGCGCATCGGGGTTGATGGCCGCCAGCGCCGCATCCACCGCAGATGGTTCGGGTGCGGCAGCGGCTGCTGGCGGCGCGGCGAACAGATCCACTTGCGCATCGCCGGCGGTTTGCTGGGTTTCCAGCGCCTCCAGCGTGGCGCGCGCCTGGCGCACCAGCGCGGCGGGCATGCCCGCCAACCGGGCCACCTGCACGCCATAACTTCGGCTGGCCGGGCCGGGTTCGATGGCATGCAGGAACACGATGTCGTGCCCCGCCTCCACGGCAGACACATGCATGTTCAGCGCCCGGGCATGGCGGGCGGGGAACTGGGTCAGCTCAAAGTAATGGGTGGCAAACAGCGTGAAGGCACGGTTCTTGTCGTGCAGCTGGCTGGCGATGGCGCCGGCCAGCGCCAGGCCGTCAAACGTGCTGGTGCCGCGGCCGATCTCGTCCATCAGCACCAGGCTGTGCTCGGTGGCACTGTGCACGATGGCTGCGGCCTCTGTCATCTCCAGCATGAAGGTCGACTGGGCGTTGACCAGGTCGTCGGCGGCGCCGATGCGGGTGTGGATGGCGTCGATCGGCCCCAGCGTGCAGGCAGTGGCCGGCACGAACGAGCCCATCGCCGCCAGCAGCACGATCAGCGCCACCTGGCGCATGTAGGTGCTCTTGCCGCCCATGTTGGGGCCGGTGATCACCAGCAAACGTGTGCGCGCGTCGAGCCGGCAATCGTTGGCGATGAAATCCGGCCCGCCGGTCTCGGCCAGCCGCGCCTGCACCACCGGGTGGCGGCCGCCGCTGATGTCGATGCAGGGCTGGGGCACGAACTGCGGCCTGCACCAGCCCAGCGTGGCGGCACGCTCGGCCAGCGCGGCCAGTGCGTCCAGCGTGGCCAGTGCACGCGCCAGCGCGGCCAGCGTGGGCAGATGCGGCTGCAGGCTGTCGAGCAGTTGCTCGTAGAGCAGCTTTTCGCGCGCCAGCGCCCGGTCTTGGGCGCTCAGGGCCTTGTCTTCAAACGCCTTCAACTCGGGCGTGATGAAGCGCTCGGCGTTCTTCAGCGTCTGGCGGCGCTGGTAGTTGGCGGGCACCTTGTCGGCCTGGGCTGCGCTGACCTCGATGTAGAAGCCGTGCACCCGGTTGAACTGCACACGCAGGTTGGCGATGCCGCTGCGCGCGCGTTCACGCTGTTCCAGGTCGAGCAGAAAGGCGTCGCAGTTGCTGCCGATGGCGCGCAGTTCATCGAGCTCGGCGTCCAAGCCTGGCGCGATGACGCCGCCGTCGCGCAGCAGCACGGCGGGCTCATCGGCAATGGCCGATTGCAGCAGCGCATGCAGCGTGGGCGGCGGCTGCAGGTTGGCGGCGCAGTCGTCCAGCAGTGTTGCGACGGCGGCCGCATTGGCGGCCGCATTGGTGGCCGCATTGGTGGCCGCATGGGCGACCGCATGGGTGGCGTCCGGCAGCGTGGCGTGCAGCACCGGCAGCAGCGCCAGCGTGGCGCGCAGGCCGGCCAGCTCACGCGGGCGCACCTGGCGCAATGCCAGGCGGGCGCTGATGCGTTCAACGTCGCTCACGGCGCGCAGCGCGGCGCGCAAGGCCGCTGGCCCATGCGCCAGCAACGTGGCAATCGCCGCATGGCGGGCGCTGGCGGTACTGCGCTCGCGCTGCGGCTGCAGCAGCCATTGGCGCAGCGTGCGGCTGCCCATGCCGGTCTGGCAGCTGTCGATCAGCGACAGCAGCGTGGGGGCGCGCTCGCCGCGCAGCGTCTGCGTCAGCTCCAGGTTGCGCAGCGTGGCCGGCGGCAGCTCGACCAGGCTGCTGGCGCGCAGGGCCTGCAGCGTGGCCACATGCGCCAGCGCCTGGCCCTGCGTGTGCTCGGCAAAACTCAGCAGCGCGGCGGCGGCGGCATGGGCAGTGGGCAGGTCCTGCGCATTGAAGCCTTGCAGTGAGGCCACCTTCAGCAGCGCACACAGCTTGCGCTGGCCCAGCGCGGCATCAAACTGCCAGGCCGGGCGATGGGTGCGGGCGGCGCGGTGGGCGGTGATGGCCGCCGGCAGCTTGTCGGCCAGATCGCCGGCCTGGGTGGATTGCGGCAGCAGCAGCTCGGCGGGGTCGAGCCGCGCCAGCCATCCGGGCAGGTCGCTCTCTGCGCACTCGGTCACTCCAAGTTGGCCGCTGGCCAGGCCCAGCCAGGCCAGGCCCCAGGTGTTGCGCACGCGGGTGGCAGCGCACAGCAGCGCATCGGCGCGCTCGTCCAGCAGCGCGGTGTCGGTGATGGTGCCAGGGGTGACCACCCGCACCACCTTGCGCTCGACCGGGCCGCGGTTGGGCGATCCAGCGGTGGCCACATCGCCCACCTGCTCGGCAATGGCCACCGCCTCGCCCAGCTTGATCAGCCGCGCCAGGTAGGTCTCAACCGAATGCACCGGCACGCCGGCCATCACCACCGGCTCGCCGGCACTTTGGCCGCGGCTGGTCAGCGTGATGTCGAGCAGCCGGTGGGCCTTGCGCGCATCGTCGAAGAACAACTCGTAGAAATCCCCCATGCGGTAGAACACCAGCGTGTCGGGGAAGCCAGCCTTGATGCCCAGGTACTGCGCCATCATCGGCGTGTGCCCGGCGAGGTCGGTGTTGTTCGTGATGGGTGGCGAATTGTCTTTTTGCATCAATGACTTGCAGGCATGTCGCAGCGCTGGAAGAAGTCGGCCGTCAGATACCATGGAATTATCGGTGGGTGGCTTCAGACGTCCGCTGGATTGAAAAAGTCCGTTGTTGACAGGCCCTTAAGCCTGAATGCAGCGCTTCGATCACCAGATCGAACCGGCGACTGTGCCGGCATTGGCCGGTGGGCGGAGACTGGATGGGCACTTCGGGCGAAGCCCCTGCGTTGGGCGCTTGGCCAGTCGTCCAGCGTTCAAACGGGCTGACTCGGGCGTCGCAGTGTCCTGCCAACGCACACCGTTGCCGAGCCCTTGCGCACCGCGCCCGTCAGATGTTGGCGACATCAGATGTTGGCGAACTTGCAAACACCTGCGGCTGTTGGCGCAATTGCCAACATGAAGGCCGAGCTGATCACCCGCTTCAAGAGCGTTGCCGAGGATGGCGGCGTGATGGAGTTGGTGGTCTGGCGGGTGCCGCGACCGGAAGTGCCACCCACGGAACTTGGCTGAAAATATCGGGCGGTCTATGCCCTGAACGGTGTGCGTGTGGTCGGATTCGACAACGAACGGGGAAAAGGCGATCACTGCCATCTGCATGGGCAGGCGCTGCCGTACACATTCACCACGGTCGATGCCTTGGTGGAGGATTTCATCGCCGCTGTGGACGCGGCAAGGACAACGCCATGACGACACGACGCACGCTCACCATCACCATGACGCCCGACTGGCGTTTCGCCTTGCGGCGGGCGGGCAAGGCGGCACAGGCCGACAGATACCAGGGCGAAACGCTGAACTTCGAGAGTCCTGGCGCGTTCTTTGGCAGGCTGACCGAGCGCCGCTGGGCTCTGGTGACCGCCTTGCTTGGGCAGGGCGCGCTGGCGGTGCGCGAATTGGCACGCCGAGCTGGCCGCGACGTCAAGCGTGTGCACGAAGATGTGCGGGTGCTGTCTGAACTGGGCCTGGTCGAACGCGACGATGCAGGTGGGGTGTTGTGTCCGTATGCCGATGTGCACATCGACATGCATGTGCAACATGACAATGTCGCGGCATGAACCGGCAGCCGGATTGAACTGCGATTTGGCAGCAAGCTGCCGTTCGCCGGGGCCGGGTCTCGGCCATGACCAGTCACCCGCGAACGCCTGCTTTCAGGCTTTCCAGGACGCGGCGCGGCGCCGGTAGATGTCGACCAAGTGATGGTTTGCTCTTGGAGGCGCAGCGCCGTTGGTTGCCGAAACGTCACCAACGCATGTCCTGGTTTACGACGAAGCTCAGCAGGGTGACCGCCCTTTCCACGGAGCGGCGGCCACCGGCATGTCATGGCGGTTCGAAGGGCCGCCGAACTTCGTCGCTAGTCAAGACGCATGTGGACGGCTTGGACACCTCCGACCCGATGAACCGACGCAGTAACGTGGGACAGGCCGACGGCCGCTGAGCGAGGATCTCTCGCCGCGTTGATAAACCGGCGCGTGCTGCCGCTGACGGATGCGTGGGCCGACCGGCAGATGCTGCTCGTCGCGGGCAGCGAGGCGGCGGCGGGGTCGCCCTTGTTGGCGCTGATCGCGCACCTGGCGCGCTTCGCGGCGGGCTGACGCCGGCTCGGTGTTCGTCCAGAATCACTCTGCGCCGCCCTACCCGTCGGCCTGAGGAGAAATGCAATGCTTGGCACCTCCATGCCGCTCCAACTGCACGTACCCGAGCCCACCGCCCGGCCTGGGCAGGCGACAGACTTCTCCTACCTGCGCGTCTCGGCCGCGGGCGAGGTGTCGCGGCCGGCCGTCGACATCAAGGCGGCCCACACCGGCACGATGGCGTGGAAGCTGATCCGCGTGCTCGACGAGCAGGGCCACGCCGTCGGCCCGTGGGCGCCCAAGGTCGAGCCCGAGGACTTGAAGCGCGGCCTGCGCGCGATGCTGCGCACGCGCGCCTTCGACGCGCGGATGATGATCGGGCAGCGTCAGAAGAAGATCTCGTTCTACATGCAGGCGCTTGGCGAGGAGGCCATCGCGGTGGCACACACTCAGGCGCTGCAGCCGGGCGACATGAATTTTCCCAGCTATCGCCAGCAGGGCCTGCTGCTTTCTCGCGACGACATCGACATCGTCGAGTTGATGTGCCAGTTGCTCAGCAACAAGCGCGACCCGCTGCGCGGGCGGCAACTGCCGGTGATGTACTCGTACAAGCGGGCCGGCTTCTTTTCGATCTCGGGCAACCTGGCGACGCAGTTCGTGCAGGCGGTGGGCTGGGCAATGGCCTCGGCGATCAAGGGCGACACCAAGATCGCGTCTGCATGGATCGGCGACGGCTCCACCGCCGAGGCCGACTTCCACAATGCGCTGAC
>JANNMP010000229.1:0-6453 GCA_031398015.1 Burkholderiaceae bacterium | reverse complement strand
ATCGAACATGTCAACTTTGCTGCCGACTACAAAGACCGGGTGTTCGCCGCCTTTTTGCAGGAACACCAGGCCGGCCGCACGCCCAACCCCGACGTGCTGTGCAACGCCGAGATCAAGTTCAAGGCCTTTCTCGACCATGCGCTGCGCCTGGGCGCCGACAAGATCGCCACCGGGCACTACGCGCGGGTGCGAGAGCGGGATGGTCAGTTTGAGTTGTGCAAGGGCCTGGACCCGCTGAAGGACCAGAGCTACTTCCTGCACCGCCTGACCCAGGCCCAGCTGGCGCGCACGCTGTTCCCGGTGGGTGATCTGCCCAAGACCGAGGTGCGGCGCATCGCCGCCGAGATCGGCCTGCCGAATGCAAAGAAGAAAGACTCGACCGGCATCTGCTTCATCGGCGAGCGGCCGTTCCGTGAGTTTCTCAACCGCTACTTGCAGCACCAGCCCGGGCCGATGGTCGATGAGCGTGGTCGCACCGTTGGCCAGCACCTGGGCCTGAGCTTCTACACCCTGGGCCAGCGGCAAGGCCTAGGCATCGGCGGCGTCAAGGCCAAGGGTGCGGCGCGTGGTGCGGGTGAGCATGCGCCATGGTTCGTGGCGCGCAAGGACATGGCGCACAACACCCTGGTGGTGGTGCAGGGCCACGGCCACCCCTGGCTGCAGTCGACCAGGCTGGTCTTCGACGACACCAGCTGGGTGGCCGGCGTGGCGCCGGCCGACGGGCGCTGCAGCGCAAAGACACGCTACCGCCAGGCCGATGCGCCATGTGCGCTGGCGGCGCTGGACGCCGGCCGGTTTGCCCTCGGCTTCGACGCACCGCAATGGGCTGTGACGCCCGGGCAATCGGCGGTGCTGTACAGCGGCGAGGTGTGCCTGGGCGGCGGTGTCATCGCCTTGGCGGCCTGACCTGGCCGGCCAGCGCGGGCGGCGCCACAGCTCAAGTTGGCCGCCGGCAGGGCCGATACCTGCACACAGTCCCTTCACGCCCGACCCCGGGCGTGCCACCGTGCCCACTTCGCCCATGCCGCGTTTGCCGTTTCGTTGTTGCCCGCTGCTGGCCCTGGCCTGCAGCGCCGGCCTGGCCAGCGCCGCCGGCGTGGACTTGCAAGTCACTGACAGTGCCGGCAAGCCGCTGGCCAATGCGGCGGTGTTCCTTGAATCCAATGGCGCCCGTGCCGCCAGCAAGCCCGGGCCAGGGGTCGATGTGGTGCAGGTCAACCGCCAGTTCCAGCCGACGGTGTCGGTGGTCACCGTCGGCACGGCGGTGAGTTTCCCCAACCGCGACACGGTGCGCCACCATGTGTATTCGTTCTCGCCGGTGAAGACCTTCGAGATCAAGCTCTACGTGGGCACGCCCACCGCACCGGTGGTGTTCGACAGCCCCGGCATTGCCGCGCTGGGCTGCAACATCCACGACACCATGGCCGCCTGGGTGGTGGTGGTCGACACGCCGCACCATGGTCTGAGCGGTGCCGATGGCCGCTTGAGCCTGGCGGCTGTGCCCGCTGGCAGCTACCGTCTGCGCGCCTGGCACCCAGGCCTGCCGCCGGGCGCACCGGCGCTGGACCAGGCGCTGCAAGTGCCCGCGTCCGGCGGCCTGCCGGTGGCGCTGAAGATGCCCGGGGTGCGCCAGTGACCTGGCTGGCCCTGGCCGCGCGCCGGCCACGCTGGCGCTGGCCGGCGCTGCGCCTGTCGGCGCGCATCGTGCTGGTGTCGCTGGCCCTGCTGCTGCTGGTGCAGGCCGCCGGTTTTGTGGTCATCGGCCAGAGCATCGACCGCAACGCCCATGCCCAGCTGGACAACCACCTGGCGTTGGCCGGCCGCGTCTGGCAGCGCCTGCTTGACCAGCGCGCGGCCAAGCTCAACCAGGGCGCGGCGGTGCTGGCTGCCGACTACGGCATCCGTGAGGCGGTGGGCACCGGTGACCTGGACACCGTGCGCTCGGCACTCGACAACCATGGCAGCCGCATCGGCGCCACGCTGGCGGCACTGCTGGGCACCAACCTGCAGGTGCAGGCCTTGGGCGAAGGCAATGACCCGGCGCTGGCCCCGGCGCTGGCGCGGCTGGCGCCCGCGTTGTCGCAGCGCCCGGGCAGTGGCACGGTGGCGCTGGTCGGCGCCCAGCCGTACCAGTTTGTGATGGTGCCGATGCGCGCACCGGCGCTGATCGGCTGGGTGGTGATGGGCTTCCCACTCGACCAGGCGCTGATCGACGACATGCATGCGGTCTCGGGCGTGCAGGCCGCGCTGGTGGCCGAGCCGGTGCGCGGCGCACCGGTGGTGCTGGTGCACAGCTTCAAGCCGCCGCATGACGCCGCGCCACTGGCAACGCAGCTGGCCGACGGTGACTTGCTGCTGGGCGGCCAGGCCCACCTGGTGGCCACCACGCCCGTGGCTGCCGGCAGCGACGGCCGCATCACCCTGCGCCTGGCCGGATCGATTGCCGCTGCGGTGGCGCCCTACCGCAGCCTGCAGTGGATGCTGGCCGCCATCACCTTGCTGGGTGTGGCGCTGTTTGGCGCCGGCAGTGTGTGGACCGCCGGCCGGGTGACGCAGCCGCTGCGCCGCCTGGTGCGCGCCAGTGAGCGCCTGGGCCGGGGTGAGTACGACGAGCCGGTGGCCCTGGGCGGCCGTGCTGACGAGATCGGCGACCTGGCGCGCGCCTTCGACCACATGCGCGTCAACGTGTCGGCGCAGCGCGAGCAAATCCGCGCGCTGGCCTTCCGCGACCGGCTCACCGGCCTGCCCAACCGGCTGCAGTTTCGCGACGAGGTGCAGCAGGCCATTGGCCGCGCTGACCCAGCCAAGCAGAACCTGGCGGTGATCATGCTCGACCTGGACCGCTTCAAACATGTCAACGACGTGCTGGGTTACGCCTCTGGCGACAAGCTGCTGGAGCGGGTGGCCGAGCGGCTGCAGCAGGTGGTGCGCGACGGTGACGTGGTGGCCCGCCTGGGCGGCGATGAATTTGCGCTGCTGATGCCCGACACCGACATCGCATTGGCGGTGCAGGTGGCGCAGCGCATCACCACCGCGTTCGAGCAACCGCTGTTGCTCGACGACCAGACGGTGGACCTGAGCGCCGGTCTGGGCATTGCCACCTGGCCGGCCCATGCCAGTGACGCTGATGCGCTGTTGAGCCGTGCCGAGGTGGCGATGTACGCCGCCAAGCGCCGCACCGCAGGTGCCCAGGTCTATGACCCGGTGGTGGACACCGCCAGCGCGCTGAACCTTTCATTGCTCAGCGAACTGCGCCGCGCGGTTGAACACAACGAACTGCGATTGTTCCTGCAGCCCAAGATCGCGATCCAGAGCGGCGCGGTGTGCGGCGCCGAGGCGCTGGTGCGCTGGCAGCACCCCAAGCGCGGCCTGGTGCCGCCGCTGGACTTCATCCCGTTTGCCGAGCAGACCGGCTTCATCCGCCAACTCACCTTGTGGATGTTCGAGCAGGCCGCCGCGCAGCAGGTGATGCTGGCCGTGCTGGGTGTGCGCCAGGTGTCGGTGAACCTGTCCACGCGTGACCTGCTGGATCTGGAGCTGCCCGAGAAGCTCGACGCCATCCTGCGCCGCCACCGCGCGGTGGCCGAAGGCTTCTGCCTGGAGATCACCGAGAGCGCGATCATGGACGACCCGCAGCGCGCCGAGGCGACGCTGAACCGGCTGTCTGAACGCGGCTACAAGCTGTCGATCGACGACTTCGGCACCGGTTATTCGTCGCTGGCCTACCTGAAGAAGCTGCCGGTCAACGAGCTGAAGATCGACAAGAGCTTCGTGATGGCGATGGAGACAGACGCGGGCGACGCCAAGATCGTGCGCTCGACCATCGACCTGGCCCACAACCTGGGCCTGACCGTGGTGGCCGAGGGCGTGGAAAACGAAGCCGTGCTGGCCCTGCTGCAAACGCTGCACTGCGACGAAGGCCAGGGATACCACATGAGCAAGCCGCTGCCGATGCCGGCCTTCTGTGACTGGGTGGCGCGCTGGCAGGCCAAGGCGCCGGTGCCGGCTGGGCCGGCCGCCGAGCTGCGCTCAGGCGTGCCGATCCTGCATTGACGTTCAGCCGGTTTGCCGGTGTGCGGGCAGCTTGACCGCGACAAACGGCTTGGCCGCCGGCAGCGCGTCACCGCAGAAGCGGAACCGCAGCGCCGGCCGCTTGCCGCTGATCAATTCGGCCAGCGCCTGGCCCGAGCCGGCGCCGTGGGTCCAGCCCAGGGTGCCGTGGCCGGCGTTCAACCACAGGTTGGGCAGGCGGCTGCGGCCGATGTAGGGGATGTTGCTGGGCGTGCTGGGCCGCAGGCCGGTCCAGTAGTTCGGCTGGCTGGTCTCGGCAACGCCGGGGAACAGTTCTTCATAGCGCCGCACCAGCGCCGCGCAGCGCTTCACGGCGGTGGCGCTGGTCAATGAACTGTCGTAGCCCGCCAGCTCGGCCGTGCCGGCGATGCGAATGTGGTCACCCAGCCTGCTGATCGCGATCTTGCGGGTGTCGTCGAGCAAGCTGACCACGCTGGCCTGGTCGGGGCGCTTCAACTTGAGCGTGGCCGAATAGCCCTTGGCCGGGTAGATGTTCAGCCAGATGCCCAGTTGGCGCAGCATCGGCGCGGTGTACGAGCCCATGGCCGCCACGTACTGGTCGGCCACCAGGGTGCGGGGCTTGGCTTTGGGGCCTTCGGACAGGCTCTTGACCTGCACGCCGCTGATCTGCCCGCCCAGGGTGCTGATGCGCTCGACGGCGGTGTTGTGCAAGAACGTGGCGCCACGGGCGCGGCACAGTGCGGCAAGCTTCTGGGTGAACACACAAGCATCACCCGACTCGTCGCTGGGCGTGAAGGTGCCGCCGTGGATCTGCGGGCCGAATGCCGCCAGTGCGGGCTCGATTTTCAGCACCGCAGCGCGGTCCATCACGCGGCGGTCAACGCCGTATTTGCGCATCAGCTCGGCACCCGCTGCACCGGCCTCGAAGTCGGCCTGCGACGAAAAGAAATGCAGGATGCCGCGCTGCAACCGGTTGTACTGGATGCCGGTGGCTGCCACCACGCCCTTCAGCGACTCATGGCTGTAGCGGCCCAGGGCCACCAGCTGGCGCACATTGCGCTCGAACGCGGCGTCATTGCATTGCGTCAGAAACGACAGGCCCCAGCGCCACTGGTGCGGGTCAAGCTTGGGGCGGAACAGCAGCGGTGAGTCATCACGCAGCAGCCACTTTGCCACCTTGAACGGCGCGCCGGCATTGGCCCAGGGCTCGCAGAAGCTGACCGATATCTGTGCACCGTTGGCAAAGCTGGTTTCCAGCGCCGCCTCGGGCTGGCGGTCGACCACGGTGACCTCATGGCCCTCATTGAGCAGATGCCAGGCGGTGGACACGCCGATGATGCCGGCGCCCAGAACGATGACTTTCATGCGGTGCTCCTGCGGGCTGTGCAGCCCATAAGGGGCAGTGTCGGCGTTCAGGCCTGTTTCATGAAGTGGCATTCATTCAATTCCTGATTCATCAGCCAGACTGATTCAGACCAGTTGCCGTTCAGCGGCCTTGCGTCAGACCGCGTTGCCTGGCTGGCCAGCCGGGCCTGCAGCAGCCGGCTGCGCACAAAGCCGAGCCGCTGGTGCAGCAAGGCCATGGCTTCTTCGCGGCGCAGCGCGCGTTGTGCCACCAGGCGCAACAGCGCGCGCAGTTCCGGCGGCAGGCCGGCCAGCGACAGCTCGGCCAGGCCGTCGGTCTGGTGCAGCGCGGCTTGCAGCGCGGTGGCATACAGCCACACGCCAAATTCGCCCGGCTCGCGTTGGCGCTGCACGGCCACTGCCATCTGCGCAATGGCGCGGCGGCCGTCGGCGCTGGCGGCCATGCCCATGGTCCAGCGGAAGAGGGCGTCGCGGGCTGGCGCCAGCCAGTCGCGCAGCACCGGCTCGGCCACCCGGGCAGGGTGGAAGCTGGCCAGGCGCAGGGTCACGGCGTTGGGCGTGTGGCGGTGCTCGGGTGGGGTGCGTGTCATGTCAGCAGCGTAAGCAAGCGGTGGTTTGCGGCGCTGTGCCGGCGTGCGGCAAAGCGCTGTGACATTGTTCACAGACCGCAACTGTCGATTCCGTCGCGTTGTGGCGCATCCCACAGCCTCGGGATGCGCAATTTGTGTGCGGATGTGAATATTGCCCACACAGGCCGGGGTGGCCGCGTATCCAATCGTCAGCACCCAGCCATGCCGGGTTTCCAAGCGTCCACCGCCGAGAGATGTTCATGCCAGCAGCCGCCGCGCCCAGTCTGTTCGCCCGCCTCACCCAGCGCCGCCCGCGTGGCCGGCGCCTGCCCGAGCCGGCCGACATGGGCACGGCCTTCGGCATGGAGCAATGGCTGGACGAGCGTGACCACATGCAGCCCGCTGCAGGCAGCGTGCGAGCGCGCCGCTTCTGGCTGCCGCGTTGGCTGCAGCCAACCAGCCTGCGCTGACCACGCCTGGCCACGCC
>JANNMP010000221.1:0-1816 GCA_031398015.1 Burkholderiaceae bacterium | reverse complement strand
GGTTCCCTGTGCTCCTCGCACTGCGGGGCGGCTGCGATCGCACCGTCCCGCCGCCTTCGCGGCGGAACCTCATGCGTTCTCGCCGGTCCTCTGCCTGCGGCAGCGGACTTCCCCCGCAGTGCTGCGGTGCTCGGCGCCGCACAGGCGCGCCGCCAACTCCGCCCGCAACCTTGCTGGGAGCACCGTGAATGTTGAACCCGTGAAGTCAACGGTGATGATTGCAAGGCTGGGGCTGGCCTGTCGGAAAAACCAACCGTCAATGCAGCTTGACCCGCGGCTCGGTGCTGCGCGTCAACAAGCGCGAGGCAGACCCCAGCGCCGTCTTCCACCAGCCATGCAGCGCCACCTGGTGCATCTTGTAGAGCATCAGGTACACCGTGCGGGCAAACAGGCCGTCGACCCACAGGTTGCCACCCATCAGCCCACCCATCAGGTTGCCCACGGTGGAGTATTCGCCCAGCGACACCAGCGAGCCGAAATCACGGTAGTGCCAGGGCTTGAGCGGCTGCTGGCGCAGGCGCCGCTTGATCTGCGCCACCATGTGTGACGCCTGCTGGTGCGCGGCCTGCGCACGCGGTGGCACCAGGGTGCCGGTTGCCAGAGCCTTGCGCCCCAGCCAGGCCGCCGCAGCGCAGTCGCCGATGGCAAAGATGTTGTCGTCGCGGCTGGTCTGCAATGTGGGCTTGACCACCAATTGGTTCAGCCGGTTGCTCTCCAGCCCGGCCAGGCCGTTCAGGAAATCAGGCGCCTTCACGCCTGCGGCCCACACCACCAGCTCGGCCGGCACACGCTCACCGCTGGCCAGCACCACGCCGTCGGCGTCCACCGCAGTCACCCGGGCGCCGGTGCGCAACTGCACGCCCAGGCCCAGCAGCAACTGCGCCGCCGCAGCAGCCACCCGCTCGGGCAGCGCCGGCAGGATGCGCGGGCCGGCTTCGATCAGGTTGAGCCGGATGTCGCGCTCAGGGTCGATGCGCTCCAGGTTGTACGACACCAGCGTGCGGGTGGCCTTGTGCAGCTCGGCCGCCAGCTCAACCCCGGTGGCGCCGGCGCCGATGATCGCCACCTGCAACTGGCGCGGCCCCAGCGGCTCGGCCTGCATGTGGGCGCGCAGGCAGGCATTGACCAGCTTGCGGTGGAACCGCTCGGCCTGGGCCGGGGTTTCCAGCGCGATGGCATGTTCGGCCACGCCGGGTGTGCCGAAGTCATTGGTGCCGCTGCCCACCGCAATCACCAGGGTGTCGTAGCCGCGGGTGTAGGCGGCGGCCACCGCTTCACCTTCTTCATCGACCACCGGCGCCACCAGCACCTGGCGCTTGTCGCGGTCCAGGCCCACCATTTCGCCCAGCCGGTACCGAAAGCCGTGCCAGTGTGATTGCGCCAGGTAGTCGGTGGCGTGGGCATGCAAGTCCATGCTGCCGGCGGCAATCTCGTGCAGGTGCGGCTTCCAGAAGTGCGAGCGGGCACGCTCGATCAGCGTGATGTGGGCCAGGCCCTTGCGGCCCAGGCTGTCGCCCAGGCTGGTGGCCAGCTCCAGGCCACCGGCGCCGCCGCCGACGATCACGATGCGGTGCAGATCGCTGGCGGCAGTGGGTTCGGTGGGCATGGGGCTCGGGCGCCGGTCTGCGCCAGGCTGGGTGGGTGCGCCGAGTTTAGGTGCGCACTCTGGCGCTTTTGCGGCGGCAGGCGCAACATCGCAGCCAGCGGGTGCCCCCGCCCGCCAGGAGACGACGCATGCGCTCACCAGACCCCCCGGGCGACGGCCACAACGTTGGCCAGAACGATGGCCAGAACGACGGCCCCAACGACGGCCACC
>JANNMP010000364.1:0-1927 GCA_031398015.1 Burkholderiaceae bacterium | reverse complement strand
CTGGTGCCGCCCGAGGCACCGGCGGCCTTGGGCAAGTCTTTCAGGCTCGCCGGGCCGGTCTTGGGGTTGGCCAGGATCACCACCGGCGCCACGCCCAGCATCGCCACATGGCTGAACTGCTTGACCGGGTCATACGGCGGCTTGGGCACGGTCCAGGGGCCGATCGACAACGGTGTGCTGTTGCTCAGCATCAGGGTGTAGCCGTCGGGCGCCGCGCGCACCACTTCGGCGCCGCCGATGGTGCCACCCGCACCCGGTTTGTTGTCCACCACCACCGGCTGGCCCAGGGCCTTGGCCAAGGGCTCTGAAATGGTGCGCGCCACGATGTCGCTGGCGCCACCGGCAGCAAAGGTAACGACGATGCGCAGCGGCCTGTCGGGCCAGTCTGCCAGCACAGGCGCAGCCCAACAGCCCAGTGTGGCCAGCACCAGCAGCGTGTGTTGAAAGTGGCGGCGGCGATGACAGGTCGGCATGGTTGCTCCGTGGGTGTTGGCGTGGGTGTTGAAGTGGGTGCTGGCGTGGGTACTGACGTGGGTACTGACGTGGGTACTGACGGGGGTCTGACGTGGTTTTGGCCATGACTGCTGCAGTGGCTGCTGCCGTGGCCGCTGCCGGGCTTGCGGGTTGTCCCGGGTGTGGCCCGGACATTGCAATGACCATGCCATCGTATGCTTTCTCCGTCCTCAACCGATTGCACTGCACACCATGGCCAAGCCAATTTCCGTCTTCCGCCGCCTGCTGCTGGCTGCCGGCCTGTTGGCCGGCCTGACCACCAGCCTGCCCACGCTGGCGCAGGACACCGCCATCAAGTTCCAGCTCGACTGGCGCTTCGAAGGCCCCAGCGCGTTCTTCCTGCTGCCGGTGGCGCAGGGCCAGTTCAAGGCCGAGAAGCTCAACGTCAGCATCGACGCCGGCAACGGCTCGGGCAATGCGGTGAACCGCGTGGCATCGGGCACCTACGACATGGGCTTTGCCGACCTGGCCGCGCTGATGGAGTTCCATGCCAACAACCCCACCGCACCCAACAAGCCGGTGGCGGTGATGATGGTCTACAACAACACGCCGGCAGCGGTGTTCAGCCTGAAGAAAACCGGCATCAAGACGCCCGCTGACCTGGCCGGCAAGAAGCTGGGCGCGCCGGTGTTCGACGCCGGCCGGCGCGGCTTCCCGATCTTCCAGAAGGCCAACGGCATCGGCGCGGTCAACTGGATCAGCATGGACCCACCGCTGCGCGAGACCATGCTGGTCAAGGGTGACGTGGACGCGATCACCGGCTTCTACTTCACCAGCCTGCTCAACCTGGAGCAGCGTGGCATCAAGGCCGACGACATTGCCGTGCAGCTGTACCCGCAGCACGGCGTCAAGCTGTACGGCAACGCCATCATCGTCGGCGAAGAGTTCCTGAAGAAGAACCCCGAGGCGGTGAAAGCCTTCTTGCGCGCCTTCACCAAGGGCGCCAAGGCGGTGATGGCCGACCCCAAGGCCGCCACCGCCGTGGTCAAGGAACGCGACGGCCTGGTCAATGCCGAGCTGGAAGAGCGCCGCCTGCGCCTGGCCATTGATTCAGCGGTGGCCACGCCCGATGCCCGCAGTGAAGGTTTTGGCGCCGTGTCCGGCCCGCGCCTGGCGCTGATGGCCAGCCAGGTGGCCGACGCCTACGCCACCAAGGGCCGCATCAACCCCGACGCGGTGTGGAACGGCAACTTCCTGCCGAGCAAGGCCGAGTTGGCGATCCTGCCGGCGGCCAAGAAGTAACCCCTGATCGGCATGACCTCGTTCGTCGACTTCAGCCAGGTCTGGCTGGCCTACAACCTTGTCCTGGGGCCACGACGAATACCTTTATCACGTGGTAAAGGACTACCTGCCGGACGAAGCCCTGTACATGATCCGGTATCACTCCTTCTATCCGTGGCACCGCGAGGGCGAA
>JANNMP010000352.1:0-15821 GCA_031398015.1 Burkholderiaceae bacterium | reverse complement strand
CGATCGACTTTGGCTGGGCGGGCACATTGGTCGCCATGTTTGTGATCGGCGTCGCCACCAAGTGGCTTGCTCTCAAGGCGGTCACCGGTCGTGACCCGGCGCTGATTGTGGCCTATGTGTTTGCGGCGGTGTTTTTGGTTTTTTCGTTTGCGATCAGTACATTCTATATTCCGTCGGTGCTTTCACCATTTGTCTATGCCATGCTGCTGCACTACATTGTCGAGTTTCGGAAGAGGGTGCGAAGCAAACCGCCAAGAGCATTTCGAGCGCGCCAGGCGGCGCGCCCGGGCAGGACTTGAGGCGATGGTGCGTAAACAGCGACAGACTGCGCATCGATGGCACATCGAATCATGCTGAGCCTCGTCATTCCGGTCTTCAATGCACGATCAACGTTGCAGGCGTGTCTGGACAGCTGTTTCGCACAGACCTATCAGGCGATGGAGATCATCGTCATCGATGGTGGCTCGACAGACGGGTCGATCACCCTTATCGAGGCCTGCCAGGCACGCTTGGCGTTTTGGGCAACGGCCCCAGACGGTGGCATTTACGACGCCTGGAACAAGGGCTTGCGACAGGCCAGCGGCGAGTGGATCGCGTTCATGGGTGCCGATGATGCGTGGTCAGCGCCAACATCGGTCGAGAAACTGATGTCATTGGCGCGTTTTCCGGCGGTCAACCTGGTCACCGCACGGCTGCAGAAGCTTGCGCATGCCGGGGTGGGCGCGGAGAACTTCGGTGAGCCATGGTCAACAAGAGGCATGCGCTCACGCATGATCGTGGCGCACGCCGGTATGCCGCACCACCGCTCGCTGTTCGACAAATTCGGGCCCTTTGACACCGATTTTAAGATTGCCGGTGACTATGATTTTCTGTTGCGTGCTGCGACAGAAATTCGGGCTGCGCATTTGAATGAAACCGTGGCCCAGATGGGCGGCGGTGGTGTCAGTTCAACGCAATTGGCACGGGTGCGCGACGAAAGCGCGCGTGCGTTGCGTACAGCGCCAGTGGCCGGGCCGCTGTGGGCGCTTTCATTCTGGCTGCGGTTCAACTTGCGTCACTGGCAGCGGCTGCGGTCGTCGCACGCAGGCTCATGAAGCAGCGCGATGTGCCAGCATCCGTCCGGTTGCGTGGGAGCGGGCTGTGAGGGTGCTGGTGACCGGTGGGTCTGGCTTCATCGGGACCAACGTGTGCGAGCATTTGGTGCGCCAGGGGGTGCCCGTGCTCAACCTCGACATCGCGGCCCCGCGCAACATCAATCACGCTGCTATCTGGAAGCAGGTCGATATCTGCCGAGCCGTTGCGTTGCACGAGGCGGTATTTGATTTTCAGCCAACCAATGTTTTGCACTTGGCTGCCAGAACAGATCTGGATGGCCGCACTGTCGCCGACTATGCCGCCAATGTGCAAGGCGTTGAGAACCTCGTCGATGCGGCGTTGGCCTGCGCCTCGGTCGCCAGGGTTGTTTTTGCTTCGTCGCGGCTGGTCTGCAAGATCGGGTATGCGCCTGCTGGTGAAACCGACTATTGCCCGACCACGGCGTACGGTGAAAGCAAGGTGCAGGGCGAATTGATCGTGCGCTCGCGCGCTGCCGGTGCAGCATGGGATTGGCTCCAGGTTCGTCCCACATCGATCTGGGGGCCATGGTTCGGGGTGCCCTACAAGCTGTTTTTTGATGCCGTTGCGCGCGGCCGCTATGTGCACCCCAGGGGTTTGAGAATTTTGAAGTCGTTCGGCTTTGTCGGCAACACGGTGGCGCAATTGATGGCGATCCTGGCCGCAGACAAGGCGTCGATCAATCACCAGACGATCTACCTCGCAGACTACCCGCCGATCGACGTCAGTGTGATGGCCGATCTGATCCGCCGCGAGTTGCACATTGGGCCCGGCCGAGAAGTACCGATGGGCATGTTGAAGGTGGCCGCCAAGTTGGGTGACCTTGGCAAAGCGCTGGGTTGGCAGCAGCCGCCGCTGACAAGCTTTCGCCTGGCCAACCTGGTCACGCCGATGGTGTATGACTTGGTGCCATTGCAAGCGATCGCCGGGGCCCTGCCATTCAGCCTGGCCGATGGCGTGCAAGCCACAGTGGCGTGGATGCGCGCGCACGGCGGCCTGCCGTGATGGCCAAGCTGGCGGTGCCTGTCCTGCATGTGACCGACGACATGGCCGCGCTGTCGGGCGGTGTGCCGTCGGTGGTTCGGCAACTGGCAACACGCTGGGCGCAATCAGGCCAGCGCTCAACAGTGCTGTACGCCAACGGGGACGCCAGCGACTTGCAGCCTGGCGTGCGCGTGGTCAAGCGGCGGCCGGCAGGCTGGGCGCGCGTTTGGGGCCACAGCCCTGGTCTGCGCGATGCGGCTTCGGCGCTGATGGCTGACGTCGGCCGTGACGGTGGCGTGGTGCATATCCATGGCCTGTGGACCGCCATGCCAACGCTGACAGCGCGATCAGCACAAAGGCTTGCATTGCCATCGGTGTTCACGGCGCATGGCATGTTGGTGCCATGGCTGTGGACGCAACAGGGCCTGTTGGTGCGCAGCAAGAAACTGCTGTTCTGGCATTTATTGGCCGCGCCAGGGTTGCGCCGCTGCAGGGTTGTGCATGCCATCACACCCATGGAGCGCGATGAACTGGCGATGTTGCTGCCTGGCAGCAACATCGTTGTCATTCCGAATGCGATCGACATTGACCCCGTTGCTGAGGCAACTGCCGGCCGCGAGCCGGTCATTCTGTTCCTCGGCCGCATCGAGCCAAAGAAGGGCGTGGACATCTTGATCCATGCATTTGCCAAGGCCGGCCTGCCCAGTCACTGGCGGCTGCACATCGTCGGCCCGTCCTGGTCCGACAATTACCTGGCCGAACTGAAGGCAATCGTCAACCAGGTGGGTTTGGAGTCACGCATCCGCTTTCTGGGGCCGGTGTTTGGCCAGGACAAGCAGGCACTGCTGGACAGCGCCTGGGTCCTGGCTGCACCTTCGCATTCAGAGGTGGTGGGTCTGGTCAATCTGGAGGCGGCGGCGCGTCAGTTGCCGTCGATCACAACCCGGCAAACCGGCCTGTTTGATTGGGAAGAGGGCGGCGGGCTGTTGGTCGAGCCGACAGTGGACGACGTGACAGCAGGCTTGCGCCAGGCGGCTGCATGGTCTGACGCCGAACGTCAGCAACGTGGTGTGGCGAGCCACGCATTGGTCGCGCGCCGCTACAGTTGGGTATCGGTGATGCCCATGTGGCGCGATCTGTACACCAGCATCGGTCAACTTGGATGAATGCCGTGGGCAAATTGAATCGGTTGACCGAGTTGATGTCTGTATCAGGTGCTTTGCGCAGTGCATTGACCTGGACGAAGTTTTCGCTGGCAGCCTATTTGCTGTTGACCAGGTTGAAAGACGCCGGGGTGAAGCCGGCCACGGTTCTCGACATCGGCGCCAATGTCGGCCAGTTTTCAGTGGCTGTCAGCCATCTGCTGCCGGATGCGGCACTCTACCCTGTGGAGCCAGACGCCAGCACCGCTGCGCGCCTGCGGGCAAACCTGCCGCCGCATGCGGCTGCCAATATTGTGGTGGCGGCCGTCGGTGAGCGGGTTGGCACGGTCGAATTTCAAGTCAATGCCGATTCGCAGGTCAGTTCAATTCTGCATTTGGGTTCAGGGCGCAAGGCGGCATTTCCACAAAGCCAGGTCCAGCGCACAGTCTCGGTTCCAATGGCAACGCTGGACCATCTGTTCGACGGCAAGCCGCTTGCGCTGCCCATTCTCTTGAAGGTGGATGTGCAAGGCTACGAAGACCGTGTCATCGCGGGTGCTTCCGCGATGCTGAAGAAGGTGCGTTGGGTGGTGCTGGAAATGTCGTTTGCCAGCTTGTATGAAGGTGAGAAGGATTTCAACGCAATGCTCGAACTGATGCGCGAGGCTGGCTTCCGGTTTGTGCGGCCGCTGGACTTTCACACCGCTGACAAGACGTCGGCGATCATTGAGATGGATGGCCTGTTCGAGAACATGAGCCTGTCGGTTTGACTGCCAGGTCAATGCCCAACCCAACCATGGCCGATGCGACGGCGCGGCCAGCGACGCCATTGAACCTGCTGGTCTACGGCATCAACTTTTGGCCCGAGCTGACTGGCGTTGGAAAATACACTGGCGAGATGTGCCGCTGGTTGGCCGATCATGGCCATGCCGTGTCGGTGGTTACCGCACCACCATACTATCCGGCCTGGAAGGTTGGCAAAGGCTATCAACAGCATGCATACCAATCTGAAACCTGGACGACAGTGGCGTCAGTGCACATCAGCCGTTGCCCGTTGTGGGTGCCGGCGTCGTTGAGTGCGGTTCGCCGCATTCTGCATCTGACCAGTTTTGCGTTGTCCAGTCTGCCGACGCTGTGGCGCCAGCTGCGGCGCCGGCCGGATGTGCTGATGGTGATCGCACCAACATTGTTCGTGGTGCCAGCGGCATTGCTGCTGGCCCGGTTGTACAAGGTGCCAACTTGGCTGCATGTTCAAGACTTCGAACTCGACGCCATGTTTGGTTTGGTGCTGGGTGGCGCAAACGGCATACTGCAAAAAACCGCACTGGCAGCCGAATCGTCGCTGCTCGGCAAGTTTGACCGAGTGTCGAGCATCACGCCAAAAATGGTTGATCGGCTGGCTGCCAAAGGCATCCCCAGTTTGCGCTGCTCGGTCTTGCCGAACTGGGTTGATTTGGCAGCCGTTTTTCCGTTGACCGGCGACAACCCATTCAGGCAAGAACTCGGCATCGACCCTGATGACGTTGTCGTACTGTACTCAGGAAACATGGGTGAAAAGCAGGGCCTGGAACTGCTGATCGATGCGGCGCACGCTTTGCGCCAGCATCCCAGATTGCGCTTCGTCATGGCTGGCGATGGTTCTGTCCGCCAGCGCCTGCAGCAGGCCGCCGCCGGTTTGCAACGCATGACCTGGCTGCCGTTGCAACCCGCTGATCGGCTGAATGATCTGCTCAATGCTGCCGATATCCACATCCTGCCGCAGCGCGCTGACGCCGCCGATCTGGTGATGCCCTCAAAACTGACCGGCATGCTTGCCAGTGGCAAGCCAGTGTTGGGCACAGCCGCCGCTGACACCCAACTTGGTCAGGTTCTCCAAACGGTGGGGTGGCGCGTCGAGCCCGGCAACAGCCAAGCCATTGCCGACGCGTTGGAGGGGATGGCGGCTGATCCAGATGCGCGTCGCCGGCGTGGACAATTGGGTCGTGAATACGCAGCACAACACCTGGCGCTGCACCCAATCATGCAACGACTCAATGCCGAACTGTCTGCGTTGGCCCGCTCAAACGCAGCAGCCGTTGGCTGATCCGCCGTCACGGTTGCCGGTCAATTGACTTTCTGCATGTAAAACGAGCCGGGTTGTCGATCCGGCGTCAGGAAGCGGCAGCAAGCCTTCAGCGCGTCATAGTGCTCATTGCGCAGGAAATTCAGCGCACCGATGATCTTCCAATCACGGTTGCAGCTGAGAAATGCTTCCAACAGATACTGTTCATTCCAAAACAAAACGTCATCAACAATCCACTCTTTGAGATAGTCGCGTGGCGAGAAGATATCGTGCACATGGACGATCACGCCAGGGCGCAGCGACGGGATGATGTTGAGGTATTCACACAGCACATCGCCTTGCGGTCGGATCATGTGCGATGAATCTATGAACAGCAAGTCGTCAGCCTGCAATTGGTCAAAGAAGCTGCGGTCGACGTCTTCGACACGCTGGCGCAGCACTCGCACGCCGGTTTTCTCCAGCCATGGCATTTCATAAGGCTCGATACAGACATGTTCACATGTGTAGCCCGGCTGCAACTGCATGGTCTTTTGCACTGCCTTGATCGCCATCAGTGTTGAATTGCCGCTGCCGATTTCAAAGATGCGCTTGGGTCGTTTGTGGCGGATCAGGTTGTACAAAAACTCCGCGTCACCGCTTTTGAATGCTGCATTGTCCAGATGGTAGGTCAGGTCGTTGGTTTTTTGAGCCACGATGTCTGCCAGTTCATCATTGAAATGAAACTGCTTGAGCAATGCCAGCTGCGCATCGACATTCCAGTCGATTCCAGGCAGTGGGCGCACCTCGTGCAACGGGCGGCGCAGTTGTCTTGGATCGAACAGCGGCTCATAGTAGTGGTTGCGAATCGGAAACACCCCGGCCCGAAGCATGGCAGCCTTGCAGCCCGGCAGCCGGCGCACACCAGCCAGCCGAATCTTTGCAAGCAACAACGCCGCCAAGAAGACGAAGGGCGCCAGCAGCAAATCGATGGCCGGCAGCAGGCGCTTGATCAGTGCATTCATTGTGAAATCAGATGTGACATCTTGGAGCCTCAGGCGGTGGCGCTGTTTCAGAACCGATGAAAAATCCCATCGGCCTGTAATACTTGGCCGGAGTGCGGGTCAGAGAAACCGTCTTCCAGTGCGATCAATGTGTAGCCAAGCTCCAACATGAACGCATGCATGTCATGAAACAGCACCTGACTGCTGTACAACGGCACCAGTGACAGCTCCATCTGCACCGTGTCGATGCGCTTCAGGCTTTGCATGGCGCCGATCAGGACGTTCTTCTCAAAACCTTGCGTGTCGAGCTTCAGATAAACATGTCGCGCACTGGCACACAAGCTAGGGAATATCTTGTCAAGGGTCTTGATGCTGATGACTTCTTTGCCAACGTATTGAGACTGTGGTGCTGATTGCAGATGCGACGGCAACATTTGCAACAGGGAACTGCTCTCAGAGTTGCCAGCGATGTTGATTTCGCGTGATTCGTCGGTGTCGCCCAGCGCGTGGTTGCAAACCTGCCAGGCAGCGTCGCCAGCGGCGTGTGCCTGCAGCAGTTTGAACGCGCTGCTCAACGGTTCGAACGAGATGATCCTGTTGTTGTAGCCCAGGTCCCTGCGCAGTTCACTGGCAAATTGCCCGGTGTTGGCACCAACGTCGAGCACGGTGTCGATGTGGTAGTTTTCAAGGAAGCGCCGCCGCCTGGCAATGGGATGCGATGTCGGGACGAACCGGGTGATGTCATAGCCGGTTTTCCACAGCAGTGTTCTCAATTGATGTTTGATGCCCATGGGCTTGGATTCCAGTGCGTCGTTCTTGTGGCCGTCGGCGCGGCCAGTGGCTTGACGCAGTTTCTGTGCCAGTGGCCAAAGTCTTTGGGGGACGTGCTCAGTTCTGCGCTGCGGTGTTGGCCACCCCCACGGCTGCGAGGCAGAACGATGTCTCGCGCACTGCATTGGAGATGTAGCCGACGTAGTTCAAACGCCGCCACTGCGGCGACACCGGCGCCAGCCCGGTGAAGCTTGCAGCGCCAGCGCCGCCGGTGTTGACCTCAAGTGACCAGGTGCCAGCCGCTGGCCCCAGTGCGGCAGCCACGCGCACCTGCAGCCACTGTCCGACAACAGCCGGTGCAATCTGCCTGCCGTTGACTGTGACGCCTGCGGCCGTGATGCGCAGTGATGGGCCGGTCAAATACGGGCTGCTGTTGTCACGCCACTCATGGACGAAGTCGGTGTCGGCATCGATCAGGATCGCGAAGCTGCCAGTCGAGGTGCCGCGGTCGTGGTTGAGGTTGGCAAAGGCATGCGGGTCGAAGCGGCGCGCCAACACTGCGCTGTCCTTGAACAGGATGCAGCGCCCGCCGGGCGCACTGCGGTTCTCGACCAAGCCAATGGCGCCGGGCGCATCGGCAGGTGCGTAGCGCAGGCCATCGGGTCGCGTGCCGAGTCGCGCTGTCGCCATGTCAACCACCAGGGCAATTGGTGCGGCGATGGGCTCTGCTGATGCGCGTGTGTGCACGGTGCCGGCGTCGCCAAGCTTGGCTGCGTTGCCAATGTCGCGCAGTGCCGGCGCAATGCCGGCCGCAGCCACAGTTGCCGCCAGCCGCGCTGCCGTGTCGGCATCGAGGCCCGCAAAGCGCAAGCCTCGCGCGCTGGCATCTGCGGCAACGCTGGCGTGTCCACGCGCGCATCCGGTGCCGCACTTGGCCAGGTCGAGTGGGCCGACAACCAGCGCGTCAGACACCAAGTTGCCGGAGAACGCCAGGTCGGGTCCGGTGGCCAACGCATCAAAGGGCTGGTTGGCCAGCGGGATCAGGATGTTCGATTGCAGCAAGGCCTGCGGTTTGCGCTCGTCAAGCTGTGTCAGGCGCACTTCCGCTGTGGTGCCACTGGCAAACAGATTGCCGCGAACAATGATGGCGCGACCCTTGTGCAAGTGGTAGCCGCCACTGTCTGTGCCGACAACGATGTTGTTCTCCACCAGCACGCCGCTGCTGCCTTCGTCGTTGTAAATGCCCCACGCGCCACCGCTGGTGCCTGGCCCGTAGCCGGGGTAGGCCCGCACATTGCGGATCACGTTGCCACTGATGGTTGTTCCTGTCAGTGTGCCCAGCGTGTAGATGCCGCCCTGGTCCGACAAGCGGCCTCCACCGATGTTGACCAGCAAGTTGTTGCTGATGGTGTGGCGGCCGGAGGCAGCCGGGCCGAAGCCCCATGTCCAGCCCACCGAAATGCCGGTGTAGCTGGTGTCGTGGATCTCGTTGTTCGAGACGACGCTGTCATACGCCTGGCCCACCCAGATGCCCACCGCGCCCGGAAACACGCGCCCGGTGTTGCCGATGCGGTTGTGCTGGATCACATTGCGCGCGGTGGCTGACGGCTCGCCCGGCATGGCGCGCGCAACGCCCACTTGCACACCGCCCCCGCCCAGGTCGTCAAAGCTCGAGCCCGTGATGCGTGAGTCGGTCACTGATTGCCGGAACCAGACCGCATAACTGCCGGTCTGGCCGAAGCTGCATTGGTCGAAGACCAGATGACGGGCGCCGTCGATTTCCACCGCAGCGCCCACGCCGATCGCCGCTTGAGGGTCAGAAAACCCGGCCGCTGGCATCAGGTAGCGGGTGTGGGCAAAGCGCAAGCCCTGGAACGACAAATGCTCCACCCATTGGCCGGCTGCGGCGTCACCGTGGACGACCAACAAGCGCTCCAACACCGGCAACACCGCCTCCAGTGGCCGCAGCGCCTGCGCCGGCGTGGGCACATAGCGCACCTCGGCATCGGTGGCCACCCACTCGCCGCCGTCAGTCAGTGCGCTGGGGATGTTCTCGACAAACCAGCGCTGGCTGGGCCCCGTGCTCAGGAAGGCCCAGCGGGCGCGTGGCGCGATGCGCACTGCGCCGGCCGTGGGCACCGCGTCGGCCAGGCGGTGTTGGCTGCTGTTCCAGGAATGCATGACTTGAACGATGGCGCGTGCGCGCTCTGGCGCGCTGAGCCTGGCAAGCCAGGAAGATGCCTCTGGTGACGCCACAAAAGCCTCATGGCCGCGCTGCGCCTCTGGCTCGCTGTTCAGCGGCAGGCCGCGTTGCACAAACCAGGCCTGGCCGGCCTTGGGTTGGCGTGCCAGTGTCGCCCGTTGCCCGTTGACAAACAGCTGACCGCCGCCGCGCCAAGTGTCGGCTGCGGCTGGCGGCAGATCGAACACCGCAGCTGACCCTTCTCGCAGCGCCGCGCGCTGCACCAACGCCACGCCACCCGACAGCGTGACGGTGCCTGCCGTGATGGCCTCGTAGCTGACTGGCGCGCGCTCGGTGCCGGCGTCGGCCGGCCCGAACAGCAATGGCGTGCTCAGGCGGTAGGTGCCCGGCTTGATCAGCACCCGAATCGGGGCGCTGGCTTGGCCACCTGATTGCAGGGCCTTCGCAGCACGCACCAGGGCCTGTGCCCGCGTCAGGCTGGCAACCGGCCCGTCGCTGGCGCTGGCATTGGCAACCATCAATGCGCCAGACCAACTGTCGTTGCCGTCTGCAGCGACATAGATGCGGGTGTCGGCGGCTGCCGCCAAGGCTGCCGCAGGCGCGGATCCAGCGCCCAACGCAACAACCATCGCCACCAGCAGCCAATGCGCCATGGCTGCGGATTGGAACATCAACGCATGACAGCCCCAGGCTTGCAGCGCACTGCCAGCGTGCTGGCCAGGGCTGAAATTTGTTGCAATCAGTTCGCTGTGGTGTCGGCCTTGATGAAGCCCACACAATAGCTGGATGCCACCCTGGCGGCAGACACGAAGCCCAGCCAGTTCAGGCGCTTCCAGCTGGCATCGCGGTTGCCAAACTCACCCACACGCGCATAGGCGCCGGTGCCCAGCTTGGTGTCCAGGGTCCAACGGCCCGCGCCAGTGTCCAGTGCTGCAGTGACCTTGAAAGTCAGCCACTGGCCGGCTGGTGCTGCTGCCACCTTGACGCCGGCCACTTCGATGCTGCCGGACCTGATGCGAAGCGCCGGTCCGGTCAGGTAAGGCGGCTGGTTGCTGTCGCGCCACTCATGCAGAAAGTCGGTGTTGGCATCGACGTTGATCGAGAACTCGACCGTGGACACGCCCGTCTTGTGGTTCAACACCGCCCAGGCATGCGGGTCCCAGCTGTTGGGCATGGTCGACGAATCAGTGAACTTCAGGCATTTGCCCGAGGGCGTGCCCACAGCGGCCTGGATGGCGATGGCGGCCGGGTTGTTGCCAGTGCGGTACGTCAGCGAGAACGGCAGGCCGCCGATCGGCGTGTCGGCGATCTCGGCTTCAAAGCCAATCGGGGGCGCAGTGACAACTGCGGGCCGGGTGGCGCTGATCGGCGGTATCGCACCGGCCGGCAGCCCAAGCGGGCCGGCCGCTGCACCCACACTGGCAACCCACGCGGCGGTGGCAGCATCGACGCCTGCCAGCGTGATCAGGCGCGGGTCGGCTCCGACGGTCACCATGGCAGTGGACAAGGTGCAGCCGGTGCCACATCGGGCCAGGTTCAGGGTGCCTGCGAGCACGCGGTTGCTGACCTTGTTGCCCGTGTAGACGAAGTCGGGCGCGGTGGCCAGCGCATCAAACGGCACCAGCACCTTGGGGATCAACACATTGCCGTCGAACGCCAGGTTGGTGCCGGCGTTGGCGATGGCCAGACGCACCTCATGCCGGTCACCAAATGCCAGCACGTTGCTGCGCACCGTGTTGTTGCGGCCCTGGTTCAGCAAGTAACCGCCGTCGTCTGTGCCGACCACCACATTGCGCTGCCACAACACGTTGGATGAGCCGGCGTCGTTGTACATGCCCCAAGAGCCAGCGCCGTAGCCGGGGTAGGACCTGACTTCATGGATCACGTTGCCGCTGATGACCGTGCCAGGTGATTCACCCAGCGTGTAGATCGCCGCCAGGTCTGACAACTGGCCTGTGCCGATGTTGACCAGCAGGTTGTCGGTGATGCGGTTGCCACTGGCCGTGGTGGTGCCATAGCCCCACTTCCAGCCCACCGAAATGCCGGTGTAGCTGGTGTTGGCGATGAGGTTGTTGGCCACGGTGTTGTCCGAGCTTTGCCCAATCCAGACGCCCACGGCGCCAGGCATCAGCTTGCCGGTGTCGGTGATGCGGTTGCCGCTGACGGTGTTCAGCCCCGTGCCGTTGGCACCGCTTGGCCACAACGCGGTCTGCCCGAGCTTGATGCCACCGGCGCCCAGGTCGCTCATCACGCAGTTGCTGACCTGGGATTCACGCACCCCGGTGCGCAGCCACACGCCATAGCCGCCAGTGCGGGAGACGGTGCAACTGTCGATCACGATCCTGCGTGCGGCATCGACCTCGACAGCAGCACCGACAGCGTTGACAGCCTGGTTGTCGGTGTAGCCGGCGTCCGGCGTGACCTGGCGGGTGTAAGCAAACGACAGACCGCGAAACTCGATGTCATGCGCAAAGACACTGGTTGCCGCATTGCCGGTCACGAGGATCAACCGGTCGAGTTGCGGCATGTCGAAATTCAGCGCCTGGTTGTTGTCGGCAGCCGCCGTGATGTATCGCAGGCCACTGCTGTCCCAGATCCATTCGCCGGGTGCGTCCAGCGCGGCGGCGACGTTTTCGACAAAGAAGCGCTGGTTCAGGCCTGCCTGCAGAAACGGCCACCTGGCGCGAGGTGTCACCCGCATGCCACCAGCCGGTGCGGCGTCGGCCGACACGCGGTGCCAACCCGATGTCCACTCCTGCATGATCTGGACGATGGCCTGGCTCTTGTCGGCGGCGCTCAAGCCGCCGAGCAGGGTCAGCGCAGCGGCTGGCGGCACAAAGGCCTCCTGCCCTTTGGCGTTGGCAGCTTCTTCGGCCAGTGGCAAGGCCTTGTTGACAAACCAGTAGCTGCCCGCATTGGGCGATCTGGCCAGCGTGGCCCGCCTGCCGTTGACATAGAGCTGTGTGCCACCGCGGATGTTGCTGTCGCTGAGTGTCGGCGTTGGCAGTGCGAGCAGTGTTCCAGTGCCGGCCGCTGAGGTTGACGCCACACGACTTGCGCCTGACAGCGTCACGCTGCCAGGCACCTCGGCGCGGTACACCACGGGCGCATCGGGCGTGCCGGAGTCGGCGGGCCCGAACACCAGCGTGGCACCCAGCCGGTACTCACCGGCGCCAATGCGGACATGGACCGCCGCGCGTGGGCTGCCTGCCAGCATGCCAGCCAACCTGGCGCGCACCTTCAGTTGCGCTGCGGCCAGGGTGCGCAGCGGGCCATCGGTTCGGGCCGCATTGGGTGCGCTCAGGTTTCCACTCCAGCGGTCGTCACCTGCGATGGCAACAAAGATGTCCACCGAGCTGGCCGAGAGTGGCGTCGACTGCGCGGTGACCGTTGGCACTTCAGGCGCCAGCGCAGCGCTGTCCGGCGCCTGCGCCGTTGTAGCCACTGACGACGCACCACTGTCGGTATTGGACGCTGGCTCCTGTTGGATCTCTTTGAGCCCCGGCTTCGTGTCCTCTGCCGGGGGACTGCTGGTGTCGCTGGCGGCTGCATCGGATGCGGCCTGAGTGGGCAACGCGGCAACCCCATCATTGGTGGCTGCGCTCGCTTGCGAGCCGCTGCTGTCTGCACCGCCGCCACCACATGCGCTCAATGCAACCGCCAGCGCGACGACGATCAGGGAATGAAATCTTGCGAGGTGGTGCATGTGGCCTTGTTCCATGAGCGCAAATTGCAGTGCGCCAGGGCACCGCCAACGAGGAGAGTTCCGGAGTGATGGGCGGATTTCGGCTTCAACCGGGGCAGCTTGACCGCGCTGGTGTAATCAGGCGGCAGCAATGTAACAACCGGTACGCGCAACGACATCGTCGACATGCGCAAACGCCAGCCACAGATTGTCGCGTTGCAGTGCGCGCAATGTGTGGTCCACAGGCCTCATGGTTTGCAACCGGGTGCGACGAGACGTTGGCCGTGGAAAAGCGCAGGCCTGGCGCATGTCAGCGACACCCGCTGAGCAGGGCCCGGCTCGCGCTGGCTGCGCATGCCTGACCTGAACCGGCACACAAGGACACAAACGCTGCGCAAGCCGCCCAGGGTCCATTGAGCGGCCTGGTGCCGGCCGCCCACCCGACTCGGCCTGTCTGCTGTTGATGGCCCAGCGTGCCGACGTCGTCATGAGCCTGGTGCAGTCAGCCAAACTCAACGGGCACGATCCGTGGGCCTACCTCAAAGACGCGCTCAAGCGGCTGCCGACGCATATGAACAGCCGGATCGAGGAGTTGCTGCCGCATCGCTGGCAGCCGATAGGCTGAGGTCGGCGCCGACCTGCGCGCACACACAGGTCAACACGTCAAGGGTGGCGTGGCCAGCCGCTTACGCTGCTCAGTGCCTTGAGCAGCTGCAGGTCGTCCTCGCGGATGACGGTCGGCACCATGATGCGGGCGAGGCCCGCTGCGCTCAGCACGCAGTTCATCGCCAGTCGTGCCGTTCGCCCGTTGCCGTCGATGAAAGGGTCGGCCGTTGCGAAACGACGGCAATTTGAGGCTGCGGTGGCGCCGTGAGTTGGGCGTCAACCCAGGCGCTGGCGGGCCACTTTCAGCCGCACCTGAACTCGGTGTATGCCACTTGCAAGCCATCGGCCAAGGCCGTGCGCGCCACCCAGCCGGCCTGGTTGATCAACCCCACATCCAACAGCTTGCGCGGCGTGCCGTCGGGCTTGCTGGTGTCGTAGACGATGCTGCCTTCGAAGCCCACCACTTGGCGCACCGCATCGGCCAGTTCAGCAATCGTCACGTCGTGGCCGACGCCGATGTTGACCAGCGGTGGCTCGAAACGCCCTGTCACGCTTTCATCGCTGCCCAGCAGCGCGGTGTAGGGCCCGTCATCGAGGTTCATCAGGAACACACAGGCATCGGCCATGTCGTCGCTGAACAAGAACTCACGCCGGGGCTTGCCGGTGCCCCACACCGTCACGTTGGCATCACCGCGTTGCTTTGCTTCATGGAACTTGCGGATCAGCGCTGGGATGACATGGCTGTTGGTCGGGTGGTAGTTGTCACCCGGGCCGTACAGATTGGTGGGCATGGCGGCCAGGTAACGGGTGCCGTGCTGGCGGTTGTAGCTCCAGCACATCTCGATGCCGGCAATCTTGGCCAGCGCATACGCCCGGTTGGTGGGCTCCAGCGGGCCGGTCAGCAGGCAGTGCTCGGGCATGGGCTGCGGCGCCAGCTTGGGGTAGATGCAGCTGGACCCCAGGAACAGCAGCCGCGCCACCTTGGCCCGCCAGGCGGCGTGGATCACGTTGGTCTGGATGGCCAGGTTGTCGCGGATGAACTCGGCCGGGCAGCTGTTGTTGGCCACGATGCCGCCCACCTTGGCGGCGGCCAGAAACACATACTCGGGCTTCTCGGCCTGGAAGAACACGTCGGTGGCCCGGCTGTCGGTCAGGTCAAGTTCGGCATGGGTGCGCAGCAGCAGGTTGCCGTGGCCGGCGGCTTGCAATCTGCGCACGATGGCACTGCCCACCAAGCCGCGGTGGCCTGCCACGTAGATGCGTGAATCGGCTTGCAAAGCGTCACTCGTTGTAGTCATAGGCCTGGAAGCCGGCCAGCTTGACCATGCTGTCGCGCCGCGCGGCGGTGTAGTCGGCTTGCACCATCTCGCGCACCAGTTCGTCAAACGTGGTGGTGGGCACCCAGCCCAGCTTGGCCTTGGCCTTGCTTGGGTCACCCAGCAGGGTCTCCACCTCGGTGGGGCGGAAGTAGCGCGGGTCCACCCGCACGACCACGTCGCCCACCTTGCACTTGGCCTGGTTGCCAACCACCTTGGCCACCACACCGGTCTCGGCCTCACCCTGGCCATTGAACTCCACCGTGATGCCCAACTCGGCAGCAGCGCGCTCCACAAACTGGCGCACGCTGTATTGCACGCCGGTGGCGATGACGAAGTCTTCTGCCACCTCTTGCTGCAGCATCATCCATTGCATCAACACGTAGTCGCGGGCGTGGCCCCAGTCGCGCAGCGCGCCCATGTTGCCCAGGTACAGGCAGTCTTGCAGGCCCAGCGCGATGCGCGCCATGGCGCGTGTGATCTTGCGGGTGACGAAGGTCTCACCACGCAGCGGGCTCTCGTGGTTGAACAGCACGCCGTTGCAGGCATACATGCCGTAAGCCTCGCGGTAGTTCACCGTGATCCAGTAGCCGTACATCTTGGCCACCGCGTAGGGGCTGCGTGGGTAGAAGGGCGTGGTCTCCTTCTGCGGTGTTTCCTGCACCAGGCCGTACAACTCACTGGTGCTGGCCTGGTAGAAGCGGGTCTTCTTCTCCAGCCCCAGGATGCGGATGGCTTCCAGCAGGCGCAGCGTGCCGATGCCGTCGGCATTGGCCGTGTATTCGGGTGTCTCGAAGCTCACGGCCACATGGCTCATGGCGCCCAGGTTGTAGATCTCGTCGGGCTGCACCTGCTGCACGATGCGGATCAGGTTGGTGCTGTCTGACAAGTCACCGTAGTGCAGCTTGAAGCGCTGGTTGTCCACATGCGGGTCTTGGTAGAGATGGTCGATCCGGTCG
>JANNMP010000288.1:0-5550 GCA_031398015.1 Burkholderiaceae bacterium | reverse complement strand
CCTCGGCATTCGCGCTCGGGTTGTTCTCGTAGCCGGCGGTGACGTTCGGCCCGCGGATCACGATCTCGCCGACCGCGTCGGCGCCGAGCCGGCTGCCATCGGCCCCCTTGTTCGCCACCTCCGGCCCGGCCGCCACGCCCACCGTGCCCGGCTTGCGTGCGCTCGGCGGCAACGGGTTGCTGGCCATCTGGTGGGTGGCCTCGGTCATGCCGTAGCTTTCGATCAGCGGCGCCTTGAACACCGCCTCCAGCTCGGCGATCACCTGCGGCGGCATCGAGCTGGACGACGAGCGCAAAAAGCGCAGCGGGTGGCGGGCGATCACGGCCAGGTTCTTGCTGGCACGCCCGACGATGGCCTGGTGCATGGTGGGCACGGCGGTGTACCAGGTCGGTTTGGCTTCGTCCATCCAGGCAAAGAATTTCAGCGCATTGAAGCCCGGCGTGCAGAACACCTGCGAGCCGGCGGCCAGTGGCGACAGCACGCCGGCAATCAGGCCGTGGATGTGGAACAGCGGCATGATGTTCAGGCCGCAGTCATTGGCTGTGAACTGCAGCGTGCGGCCGATGTGCGTGGCCGACGCTGCCAGGTTGGCCTGCGACAGCGGCACGATCTTGGGCCGCGAGGTGGTGCCCGAGGTGTGCAGCACCATCGAGATGTCGCCCGGCTGGGCAAAACCGCCGTGGGCGGCCGCAGTGCCCGCTGGTGCGCCACCTGCAGATGCAACATCGCGCGGCTGCAGCGTGAACAGGCCGGCCGGCGCGCCATCAGGCACCACCAGTTCGATCAGCCGCACGCCCAGCTTCTGGGCCACCGCGATGGCGGGTGATGTGCTGTCACGCTCGACGATCACCGCCTTGGCATGCAGATCGGCCAGGTAGAACTCGAACTCATCGGCGCGGTAGGCCGGGTTCAGCGGTGCGCTGGCCACACCGCTGGCGCAGGCCATGAAGCAGGTGGCCATCTCGGGGCCGTTGGCCAGCACGATGGCCACGCGGTCATTGCGGCCGATGCCCAGGCTGTTGAGCGTGGCCAGGGTGTCGCTGATCAGCTGGCGCAGCGCGCCAAAGCCCAGCGCGCTGTGGGCCGGGGCCGAGATCGCTGGGGCGGCATCGGCGCCGGTGGCAAGCAGGGTTTGCAGTGTGGATGGCATGCGCAGCTCGGTGGTGGCAAGGCGGCTGGTTATACCCGAGCTATACCTGAGCCCCTGAGCCCGGCACACCCGGGCCTGGGCGCGGGCCTCGCGGGCGATCTTCGGGCGATCTTCTTCAGCGCGGGGCAGGCGGCCTGCCAGCGCTCAGGCGCGGCGTCATCGTTGGCGTCGGGCGGCGGCATGGCGCGGCCACCACCGCATGGGCCGTGCCAGGGTGGCCTGTCGCCCAGGTGCTGGTGGTGATGGTGGCGCGCTGTGACCATGCGCCGCACCCAAGGAGACCGTGCATGGCCAGCGCCGCAGAGGGCGACCCCCGTTTGCCCCCGGCCGAGCATTTGTCGACACCGACACCGTTGCGGGCGCCGTTTCTGGCCCCGTTCGCCAGCCGCAGCTTCCGCTTCCAGTGGCCGGCCGATCTGTGCACGGCCTGGGCGCTGGAGATGGAGACGCTGATCCTGGGCTGGTACGTGCTGGTGCAGACCGGCTCGGTGCTGCTGCTCACGGTGTTCGGTGCGCTGCAATTCATCGGCACGCTGGCCGCGCCCTTGCTGGGCACCCTGGGTGACCGGCTGGGCCTGCGCCGGGTGCTGGCCAGCATGCGCTTTGCCTATGCCGCACTGGCCGGCGTGATCCTGCTGCTGGCGGCTGCCGGCCAGCTGAGCCCCTGGGCCGTGCTGGCCGTGGCCGGTGTGGCGGGGTTGATCCGCCCATCTGACATCGGCATGCGCACCGCCCTGGTGGGCGCCACCGTGCCGGCGCAGCACCTGATGGCGGCGATGGGCATCTCGCGCACCAGCATGGATTCGGCCAAGGTGGCCGGGGCCCTGGTGGGCGCCAGCGTGGTGGCCATCTTCGGCATGGTGGTGGCGTATGTGGCGATCACGCTGATCCACCTGGCCGGCGCGCTGCTGACGCTGCGTGTCGACAGCGGGCGGCACCAGGGCCACGCCGAACCCCATGCCCAGCCCGCGCCAGCAGCGCCGCCGCGGCCGTCACCCTGGCGTGAGCTGCGCGAAGGCCTGGCCTACATCTGGCACACGCCGCTGCTGCTGGCGGCAATGGCGGTGGCGGCGCTGGTCAACCTGACGGCGTTCCCGTTCAGCGGCGGGCTGATGCCCTACATCGCCCGCGACGTGTTCCAGTTCGACCAGCGTGGCCTGGGCTGGCTGGTGGCCAGCTTTGCCGGTGGGGCGCTGGCCGGCTCGCTGCTGATGGGTGCCCTGGGTGGGCGCTTGCGCCCCGGCCGCACGATGCTGCTGGCCTGCGGGGCCTGGTACCTGTGCCTGGCCGGCTTTGTGGCCACGCGCCAGCCGGCGCTGGCCATGCTGCTGCTGGCAGGCGCCGGCGCGGCGCAAAGCACCAGCATGCTGGCGCTGTCGATGTTGCTGCTGCGCGGCTCCGACCAACGTTTTCGCGGCCGCATCATGGGCGTGCGCATGCTCGCCATCTACCCGCTGCCGCTCGGCCTGCTGGTGGCCGGTGCATTGATTCCGCAGCTCGGCTATGGCTGGACCGCCCAGCTGATGCTGGGCGCCGGCCTGCTGCTGGCGCTGGTGATCGCCGTGGCCTGGCGCCGCCAGCTGTGGCGCGCTGACGCGCCTGGCAATGCGCGGGCCGGCGTGGCGGCCGGCGCCGCCGAGCGCCATGCACCAGCCACCCCTTGATTGCAGGCTGGTGGCAGCTGGTCGACGCGTTTGCGCAGGTCAGCAACAGCGGCTGTTCAAGCGCGCGCTTTTCAGGCCAGGTGGACACGGCATCGGCCTTGAGCGCGCCCTGGGTGTTGATGCTGCTGGGCTTGGCAGGTCTGGGCGTGCTGGTCACACCACGCGTCAAACCACACGCTCTTCGGGCTTGCTGATCTTGCGCAGCGGCTCGTAGCGCTGGCTGCTGCTGTGCAGCGGGTGCTCGGCGGCGCCGCCGTCCCACACCGGGTCGGCAATGCCTTCGAACACCTCGCGAAGACGTTGACCCCAGGTGCTGTGGATCATCTGGAAATACGGGTTCTGCTCGTCGATGCAGACGATCTGGTCGCTCTGGAAGCTGCCCTCGCGGTAGACCAGCAAATCCAGCGGCAGGCCCACGCTGAGGTTCGACTTCAGCGTTGAATCCATGCTGACCAGCGCGCACTTGGCGGCTTCGTCCAATGGCGTGGTGGGGGTCAGCACACGGTCAAGGATCGGCTTGCCGTATTTGCTCTCACCGACCTGAAAGAAACAGGTCTCGCGCGTGGCCTCGATGAAGTTGCCGGCCGAGTACACCAGGAACATGCGCATCGCCTCGCCCTGGATCTGGCCGCCGAAGATCATGCTGGCGTTGAAGTCGATGCCGGCGGCTTTGAGGCTCGGCCCATCCTGCTGGTAGACCCGGCGCACCGCAGCGCCCAGCACCCGCACCGCGTCGAACATGCTGGCGGCGTTCCAGATCGTCAGCGCCGGCTGGTCGGGGCCGCGGTCGATCTTCTCCAGCTGCAGGATTTCGCGCACGCTCTGGCTGATCGACAGGTTGCCCGCTGACAGCAGCACCATGAAGCGGTCGTCGGGCTTCTCGTAGACGATCATCTTGCGGAAGGTGCTGATCTGGTCGATGCCGGCGTTGGTGCGGCTGTCAGACAAGAACACCAGGCCGGCGTTCAGGCGGATGCCGATGCAATAGGTCATGGGTTGGGGTTGCCAGCAAGGCCTGAGCGCCAGTGGCCACCGGCGGGGCCGCAAGGGTAGCAGGCCGGATGTGGCGGCCCGCCTCAGGCCGGGCCGAAGCGCTGGTGCACCGCCCGCAGGCCAGCCTCGGTGGCGCGCAGCGCCAGCGTGATGTCGGCCTCGGTGTGGGCCAGGCTCAGGAACATGTTGTGCCTGGGGTGCAGGTAGACGCCATGGCGCAGCGCCTCGGCGGTGAACAACGCGCCTTTCTCGCCGCCCAGGTCGTCGTCGAACAACATCAGCGGCATCTGCACCGGGCCGGTCTGGCGCAAACCCAGGCCCAGCGCGCTGGCTTGTTCGGCCACGCCGTCACGCAGCAACTGGCCGATGTGCTGCAGGTGTGGCACCAGGCCGTCACGCTCGGCGATGCGCAGCGTGGCCAGGCCGGCGGCCATGGCGACACCACCCGACCAGAACGAGCCGGTGCTGAAGATGCGGCCGGCCGCGTCGCGCAGCGCATCGGTGCCGGTCACCGCCGCCAACGCGTGGCCGTTGGCGATGGCCTTGCTCCAGGCGCACAGGTCGGGCTGAATGCCCAGCGGCTGCCAGCTGCCCGCCGGGTGCAGGCGCAGGGCGGTGCGCACTTCATCGAGCACCAGCGCCGCGCCGGCCCGGGTGCACAGCGCGCGCACGGCCAGCGCAAATTCAAGCGTGGGCAGTTGCTGGTCGACACCCAGGTCGTGTTTGACCGGGCTGACCAGCACGGCAGCCAGGTCGGCCCCGGCCTCGGCCGCTGCCTGGGCCAGGCTGGCTGGGTCGTTGTACTGGAAGCGGATGACATGGGCGCGGTCTTCAGCGGTGGTGCCATGCAGCACCGGCGTGCACCAGGGCGCAGCGCCGTGGTAGCTGCCTTGGGCCACCAACACCTTGCGCCGGCCGGTGGCCGCGCGCGCCACCATCAACGCCACGGTGGTGGCGTCGGTGCCGTTTTTCTGGAACATCACCCAATCGGCATGGGCGCAGCGCGCCACCATGGCCTCGGCCAGCTCGACGAAGCGCGGCGTGGGGCCGTTCAGGCAATCGCCAAGTGCTTGCTGGGCCTGGGCAGCGGCCTGCACCTCGGGGTGGCCATAGCCCAGCAGGTTGGGGCCCCAGGCGCACATGAAGTCGATGAACTCACGCCCGTCCACATCCCACAGCCGGCAGCCCTGGGCGCATTGGAAGAACTGCGGATAACCCGCAGGCAGCGCGGCCGCGTTCAGGTGGCCGGTCATGCCGCCAGGCACCACGCGGCGGGCGCGCTGGCGCAGGTTGGCATCGTGGGTGCTGGGCTCTGGCATGGTTTGGCCTTTCAGGGCAGTACGCTGGCACTGTGCAGCGCCTTCAACCGGTACAGCGCGTCCAGCGCGTCGCGTGGTGTCAGCGCATCGGGGTTGATGGCCGCCAGCGCCGCATCCACCGCAGATGGCTCGGCTGCGCCAGCGGCTGCTGGCGGCACGGCGAACAGATCCACTTGCGCATCGCCGGCGGTCTGCTGGGCTTCCAGCGCCTCCAGCGTGGTGCGCGCCTGGCGCACCAGCGCGGCGGGCATGCCGGCCAGCCGGGCCACCTGCACGCCATAACTTCGGCTGGCCGGGCCGGGCTCGATGGCATGCAGGAACACGATGTCGTGCCCCGCCTCCACGGCAGACACATGCATGTTCAGCGCCCGCGCGTGGCGGGCGGGGAAGTGGGTCTGCTGAAAGAACTGGGTGGCATAGAGCG
>JANNMP010000250.1:0-20288 GCA_031398015.1 Burkholderiaceae bacterium | reverse complement strand
GCTCGATGGCGCCGTCAGCGTCGGTCACCACATCGTCGGCACCGGCGTCCAGCGCCACGTCCATCAGCTTGTCTTCACTGGTGCCGGGGGCAAACACAAACTGCCCGCAGTGCTTGAACTGGAACGCCACCGAGCCCTCGGTGCCGAGGTTGCCGCCGTACTTGCTGAAGGCATGGCGCACCTCGGCCACGGTGCGCACGCGGTTGTCGGTCATGGTGTCGACGATGATGGCCGCGCCGCCGATGCCGTAGCCCTCATAGCGAATCTCTTCGTAGTGCATGCCTTCGAGTGCGCCCGAGGCCTTGTCGATGTTGTATTTGATGCGGTCGGCCGGCATGTTGGCCGCCTTGGCCTTGTCAATGGCCAGGCGCAGGCGCGGGTTGGCCGACACATCACCGCCACCCTGGCGTGCGGCCACGGTGATCTCGCGGATGATGCGGGTCCACACCTTGCCGCGTTTTTCATCCTGCCGGCCCTTGCGGTGCTGGATGTTGGCCCACTTGGAATGCCCAGCCATGGGGTTTTGGCTCCGTCAGTCTCGAGCGGCCGAGTTTAAGTGGTGGCCGCGTTCAGCTTTGAAGATTCAGCCGCCCTAGCGCAGCCACCAACAGGCGCCCGCTAGACTGCGGGCTTGTCGTCGTCACGCCGGAGTGCTGCATCCATGGCCGATCCCCTGCACCTAGCCCAGCGTGGCGACATCCGCTGCGAGCTGCTGCCCGCGCTGGCCAACCGCCACGGTCTGGTGACCGGCGCCACCGGCACCGGCAAGACCATCACGCTGCAGACCCTGGCCGAGGGCTTCTCGAAGATCGGCGTGCCGGTGTTCCTGGCCGATGTGAAGGGCGACCTCACCGGCATCAGCCAGGCCGGCAGCATCGGCGGCAAGATTGCCGCCATCCTGGCCGAACGTGGCCTGCCCACGCCTGTGTCTGCCGCCTGCCCCACCACGCTGTGGGACGTGTTCGGCGCCCTGGGCCACCCGGTGCGTGCCACCGTCAGCGACATGGGGCCGTTGCTGCTGGCGCGCATGCTGGCACTCAACGAGACGCAGACCGGCGTGCTCAACCTGGTGTTCAAGATCGCCGACGACCAGGGCCTGCTGCTGCTGGACCTGAAAGACCTGCGCACCATGCTGCAGCATGTGGGCGACAACGCCAGCCAGTTCACCACCCAGTACGGCAACGTCAGTGCCGCCAGCATCGGCGCCATCCAGCGTGGCCTGCTGCAGATCGAGCAGCAGGGCGGTGAGTCGTTCTTCGGCGAGCCGATGCTCGACATCAGCGACTTCATGCAGACGGTGGACGGCCAGGGCGTCATCAACATCCTGGCCGCTGACAAGCTGATGGCCGCACCGCGCCTGTACGGCACTTTTTTGCTGTGGATGTTGAGCGAGCTGTTTGAAACCCTGCCCGAGGTGGGCGACCTGGACAAGCCCAAGCTGGTGTTTTTCTTCGATGAAGCGCATCTGCTGTTCAAGGACGCACCCACGGTGCTGGTCGAGCGCATCGAGCTGGTGGTGCGCCTGGTGCGCAGCAAGGGCGTGGGGGTGTACTTCGTGACGCAAAACCCGCTGGACGTGCCCGACACCGTGCTGGGCCAGCTGGGCAACCGGGTGCAGCATGCGCTGCGCGCCTTCACCCCGCGTGACCAGAAGGCGGTGAAAAGTGCCGCCAGCACGATGCGCGCCAACCCGGGGCTGGACATCGAGACCGCCATCACCGAGCTGGGCGTGGGCGAGGCCCTGGTCAGCCTGCTCGACGCCAAAGGCCGGCCGAGTGTGACCGAGCGGGTGTTCGTCATCCCGCCAGGCAGCCAGATCGGGCCGATCACGCCCGAGCAGCGCCAGGCGCTGATCGCAGGCTCACTGGTGGCTGGGGTGTATGACAAGGCGGTCGACCGTGAATCGGCAGCAGAAAAGTTGCTGGGCCGGGTGGCGGCCGGCGCGGGCTCGGCGCCAGGCAGCAGCCAGGCCGCCAGCCGGGGTGGCGCCGCGCCTGCAGCCGCCGATGACGGCGGCGGCATCATGGGCGGCTTGAAAGACATGGTGTTCGGCAGCACCGGCCCACGCGGCGGGCGCCGGCCCGGGCTGGCCGAAGCCGCCGCCAGCTCGGCGGTGCGCTCAATCGGCTCGGCCGTGGGCCGCGAGATCATCCGCGGCGTGCTGGGGTCGCTGCTGGGCGGAAGCCGGCGGCGCTGACGCCGGCGTTGGCAGGTCTGCGGCGGCGCTGACGCCGCGTTTGGCGACACCGGGCAACAGCCCGTCGCCTGCTGCCATCGCAGGCCAAGCCAGCCCTCGACAATCCGCCATGGCCGCCCTGCCCCCCATGCCGCTGCCTGGCGCAGCACCAGCCGGCGCTGGGCACCACCCCGACGCCCACCGCCCGCTGTGGCAACGGGTGCTGCTCCATCTGCTGGGTGGGCTGCTGTTGTCAGCCGGCGTGGCCGTGTTCATCTCGCTGATCTTCGGCGACGGCTTCTGGCGCAACGTGGTGATCTCGCTGTGCGTCGGCGGCTGCATCCAGGCGCAGATCGAGGCCGCACGCTATGGCGTCTCGGCCTGGCTGCGCCGGCGTGGCCACCGCAGTGCGGCGCTGTCCAACCACTGGCCGGGCTGGCCGGTCATGGCGCCCATCGTGCTGGTGGCGGCGCTGCTGGGCTACTGGCTGGGCCGCAACCTGGGTGCCATGCTGCTGGGCGACCCCTGGCCGGTGCAGCTTGGCGGTGGCTTGCGCGCGCTGGTGCTGGTGCTGGCCATCACCGTGGTGGTGTCGGTGGGCGCCACCTACAGCTTCTTCTTGCGCAGCCAGGTGGCCACCAGTGCCGCCCAAGCCGAAGCCGCGCAGCGGCTGGCGACCGACAACCAGCTGCGCCTGCTGCAAAGCCAGCTCGAGCCGCACATGCTGTTCAACACCCTGGCCAACCTGCGCGTCCTGGTGACGCTGGACCCACCACGCGCCCAGGCCATGCTGGACCATTTGATCCGCTACCTGCGTGCCACGCTGGGCGCCAGCCATGCCAGGCTGCACCCGCTGGCAGTTGAATTTGCCCGGCTGCAAGACTACCTGGCACTGATGGCGCTGCGCATGGGCCCACGCCTGCAAGTGGACTTGCAGCTGCCTGAAGCGCTGGCCACGCTGCAAGTGCCGCCACTGCTGCTGCAGCCGCTGGTGGAAAACAGCATCCGCCATGGGCTGGAGCCGAAGGTCGCCGGCGGGCGCATCGAAGTGCGCGCCGCCTTGCAAGCGGGTCAGCTGCTGTTGACCGTGCGCGACACCGGCGTGGGCCTGGCACCGGCCGGCCCACCGGGTGACCCCGGCACCGGCAGCCAGGCCGGCACCGCCTACGGCACCCGCCATGTGACCCAGCGCCTGGCCACGCAGTACGGTGCTGCCGCCAGCTTCATGCTGCAGCCTGCCGACGACGCCGAAGGCGGCACGCTGGCGGTGTTGCGCCTGCCGCTGCAGCGCGCGCCGGGCGCCGGCTGATGGCCACCGCGCTGATCGCCGAAGACGAGCCGCTGCTGGCCCAGGCGCTGGCGGCTGACCTGGCCCGGCTGTGGCCTGAGCTGCAATTGCTGGCCACGGTGGGCGACGGCCTGAGTGCTGCCGCCCAGGCGCTGGCGCTCAAGCCCAGTGTGTGCTTCTTCGACATCCGCATGCCCGGTGCCAGCGGGCTGGACGCGGCCCAGGCGCTGGCCGAAGACTGGCCCGACGGCACACCCTTCCCGCTGCTGGTGTTCGTCACTGCCTATGACCAGTACGCCCTGGCCGCCTTCGACGCCCAGGCGGTTGACTATCTGGTCAAGCCGGTCGAGCTGCCGCGCCTGGCGGCCTGCGTGGCCAGGCTGAAAAAGCGCCTGACCGATGCCGACGCGGCAACCGGCGCCAGCACCGCCAGCGCTGCTGCCAACACCCCGTTGGCCCAGGCACTGGAGCAACTGCGCGCCTTGCTGGGCAGCGGCATCGGCAGCCCGGTGGTGGCCCCCGCGCCCCGGCTGGAGGTGATCCAGGCCGGCGTGGGCAACACCGTGCACCTGGTGCCGGTGGCCGAGGTCCTGTACTTCGAAGCCGCTGACAAATACCTGCGCGTGGTCACCGCCGAGCGTGAACACCTGATCCGGCTGTCATTGCGTGAGTTGCTGCCGCAACTGGACGCCCAGCAGTTCTGGCAAGTGCACCGCAGCCTGGTGGTGCGCGCCGCAGCCATCACCACCGCCGTGCGCGATGAATCGGGCAAGGTGTTCTTGCAGCTGCGCGGCCGGCCCGAGCGGCTGACGGCCAGCCGGCTCTACGCCCACTTGTTCAAGGGCATGTAGCGCGGCGGCTGTTGGCGCGGCCCACACGGCACGGCCGGCGTTTGGCGACGGCTGCCGGCATTGCGTCGCAGCGGGGCTGACCGGCCAAGGCAGCGCGGCCAACATGGCAGCCATCAACACATGACACGCGCCATGGCCCACTTCACCAACCTGCTGCAACGCCACCCGCTGGTGTTCGTCCACCTCGTCACCGCATTCGCCGCGCTGCTGATCGGCATGCTGGTGATGCTGCGCCGCAAGGGCACCACCAGCCACCGGGCCTGGGGCTGGGCCTTTGTGCTGCTGATGGCTGCCACGGCGGTGGCCAGCGGCTTCGTCCGTGACTACCGGCTGCCCAATCTGGCCGGCTTCACACCGATCCACTTCTTCACTGTGTTTGTGCTGTTCAACCTGCCGCGCGGCATCTGGTTCATCCGCCAAGGCAATGTGGTGGCGCACCGCAAGACCATGCGCGGGTTGTTTGTCGGCGGCTGCATCGTGGCCGGCATCTTCACCCTGCTGCCTGGGCGTTTTCTGGGCCAGATGCTGTGGCGCAGCCTGGGCCTGATCTGAGCATTGCTTCCATCCATCCACTCCAAGGACACCCCATGACCGACGACGACCTGCAACGCCTGGCCCGCAAACGCGTGGCCATGAAGACCGGCTTCGCCATCCACGCCTTGGTCTACCTGCTGGTCAACGCCGGGTTGGCAGCGTTCAGCCTGAGCCAGGGCGGGCGCTGGCACAACGGCCCGCTGCTGGGCTGGGGCCTGGGCCTGGCCATCCACGGCCTGGTGACGCTGGCCAACCTGCAGGGCCAGGGCCTGCGCGAGCGCTGGGTGGCCGATGAAGTGCGACGGCTGCGTGCGCGGGGTTGACACGGCCGTTGGCGCTTCGGCACAGGCACCGGCGCAGGGGCGTCTCCTTAGAATCGCCGCCTGCCTTCGCTGACCGGGCCAGTGCCCGCGCCCCATGAGCCAACCCCCTGCCGACCACAACGCACACGCCGCGCCGCACAAGAGCGCCAACTTCCTGCGCACGCTGATCGAGCGTGAGCTGCAAGACGGTGTGTATGCGCAGCGGCGCTGGGGCGGCAGCCCGGGCGACGCCGCCCACCACGCCGCTGGCGGGCCTGATCCGGCGCCGGTGCGGCTGCGCTTTCCGCCCGAGCCCAACGGCCACCTGCACATCGGCCACGCCAAGAGCATCTGCCTGAACTTCGGCCTGGCGCGGGATGCCGGCGGTGTCTGCCACCTGCGCTTCGACGACACCAACCCCGAGAAAGAAGAGCAGGAATACGTCGACGCCATCATCGAGATGGTTCAGTGGCTGGGCTGGCGCTGGGACGCAAACGGCACCCAGCACCTGTACTACGCCAGCAACTATTTCGATTTCATGTACCGCGCCGCCGAACACCTGGTGCAGCGTGGCCTGGCCTATGTCGATGAACAGTCGGCCGAGCAGATGCGCGCCAGCCGGGGCGACTTCACCACCCCCGGCACGGACAGCCCCTGGCGCAGCCGCAGCGTGGCCGACAACCTGCTGCGCTTGCGCGAGATGCGTGCCGGCCAGCATGCCGACGGCAGCATGGTGCTGCGCGCCAAGGTCGACATGGCCTCGCCCAACATCAACCTGCGTGACCCGGCGCTCTACCGCATCAAGCGCGCCCATCACCACAACACCGGCGACGCCTGGTGCATCTACCCGATGTACACCTTTGCGCACCCGATCGAAAATGCGCTGGAGAACATCACGCACAGCATCTGCACGCTGGAGTTCGAAGACCAGCGGCCCTGGTATGACTGGCTGCTGGCCAGGCTGGGGGAGACCACCACGCTGCCCGATGGGCGGGTGGTGGGCGGCCTGATCAACACCCCGGCGCCCAAGCAGCATGAATTCGGCCGCCTCAACCTGAGCTACGTCGTCACCAGCAAGCGCAAGCTGCGCGCGCTGGTCGACGAAGGCCATGTGGCGGGCTGGGACGACCCCCGCCTGCCCACGCTGGCGGGCATGCGCCGGCGCGGCTACACACCGGCGGCGGTGCGCAAGTTTGCCGACGACACCGGCGCCAGCAAGACCAACATCTGGGTCGACTACAGCGTGCTCGACGGCGCGCTGCGTGCCGACCTGGAAAGCCAGGCACCCCGCGCGATGTGCGTGATCGACCCGGTGCCACTGAAGCTGGGCAATTGGGCCACGCTGTTCGGCGCCGGCCACACCGAGCCCTGCAGCGCGCCGGCCCACCCGCAGCGGCCTGAGCTGGGCCAGCGCCACTTCGGCCTGGGGCCGCTGGTGTGGATCGAGCGTGATGACTTTGCCGAGGTGGCGCCCAAGGGCTTCTTCCGCTTGTTCCCCGGCAACAAGGTGCGCTTGAAATACGGCATGGTGATCGAGTGCACCGGCTGCGAGAAAGATGCCGACGGCCAGATCAGCGCCGTGCTGGCCACGGTGGTGCCCGACACCAAGAGCGGCACGCCGGGCGCCGATGCCGTCAAGGTCAAGGGCACCATCACCTGGGTGGGCGCACACGATGCCGTGGCCGCCACGTTGAACCTGTATGACCGGCTGTTCACCGAGCCCCAGCCCGATGCCGGCGAGCGGGATTTCCGCAGCGTGCTCAACCCGCACAGCCTGGTGGTGCACCGTGGCTGGGTAGAGCCGGCGCTGGCCGAACTGCCGCCCGGCGCCCATGTGCAATTCGAGCGCCACGGCTACTTCGTCACCGACCGGGTGCAACACCGCCCTGGCGCGCCGGTGTTCAACCGCACCACCGGGCTGAAGGACGGTTGGGTGAAGTGAGAGCTTTAGCGGCCTGTGCGCAGGCCCACGCCGCAAAGGCACCCGCAGGTGCGATGCACAGCATCAGCGCCCGTGGCCGACCTCGAAATCATTGCCCGCCCGGTCCTGCCCACGCAGCAGCCACAGCGGGCGCCGGGCAAAGTTCACCGCCACACCGGTCTGGCCATCCGCCGGCTTCAGGCGCCGGTCGAACAACGACGTGGCCGGCATGTAGCGCAGCGCCACGCCGGTGCGGCGCTGGGTGCTGGTGTTGGCCTCGGCGCCGTGGATCATGTGCACATCGTGCAGGCTCATCTGGCCGGGCTGCAGCTCGATGCTGACCGCGCTGGCTTCGTCGAACGCGCCGGCGGCCAGGCGCTGCTGCAGCGTCAGGTCGCTGCGGTCTTCATGCAGGTGCGGGTGCAGCAGCTTGCTGCGGTGTGAGCCGGGCACCACCCGCAGGCAACCATTGGCGCGGGTGCTGGGGTCCAGCGCCAGCCACACGGTGCAGGTGGCCAGCGGACGGATCGGCCAGTAGTGGCCGTCCTGGTGCCACGGGGTTTCATAGCCCTCGCCGGCCGGCTTGCAGAACACATGCGCGCCCCACAGGATGACGTCGTCGCCGATAACGCCCGATACCAGTTCGACGATCTCGGGGTCGCGCGCCAGGTGCAGGAAGTCGGCCACGCCGCGCACACCTTCGCCGTTGTCGGCGGCGCCCCGGTCGACATGCGCCGACACCAGCTTCTCGGGCCGCACACCGGGGTTGCGGCGCAGCAGTTCATCGAGTGCGCTGCGCAATGCATCCACCTGCGCCGTGGGCAGGCGCCATTGCGGCACCAGCCAGCCTTCACGCTGGTAGTGGCTGATCTCGTCGGGTTGCAGGTGCGGCATGCTGTCTCCATCGGCTGGTTGACCTGTTGCATCGCCATTGTGGCGGGCTGCCCACTGACGCTGCCGACTCTGGCGCTGGCGCTGGCGCTGGCCGCCACAATGGCCGATGTCCACCGCCTTGCTCACCACGCTGGCCTTGCTGGCCTTTGCCGGCAACAGCCTGTTGTGCCGCATGGCGTTGCAACACGGCGCCATCGACGCCGCCAGCTTCACCAGCGTGCGCCTGGTCTCGGGCGCGCTGGTGCTGGCGCTGCTGGTGGCCTGGCGCGGGCGTGGTCAGGCGGTTGGCGGTCGGCCTTGGGTATCCAGCAGTTGGGTATCCGGCAGTTGGGCATCCGGCAGTTGGCCATCCGCGCTGGCGTTGTTTGCCTATGCCGCCGGCTTCTCGTTCGCCTACCTCAGCATGAGTGCGGCCACCGGCGCGCTGCTGCTGTTTGGCGTGGTGCAGACATCGATGATTGGCTGGGGCCTGTGGCATGGGGAGCGGCTGCGTGCGCTGCAGTGGCTGGGCCTGGCGCTGGCGGCTGCCGGGTTGGTGTGGCTGCTGCTGCCGGGGCTGGCAATGCCGTCATTGCTGCCGGGGCTGGTGATGGCCGGCGCCGGCATCGCCTGGGCGGTGTACACGCTGCGTGGGCGTGGCTCGCAGCTGGACCCCACGGCAGTGACCGCCGGCAACTTCTTGCGCGCCACGCCGCTGGCGCTGCTGGCCAGTGCGCTGCTGTGGCGCCAGGCGCATGCCACCGCGCCCGGGCTGGCGCTGGCCGTGGTGTCGGGCGCGCTGGCATCGGGCGCGGGTTATGCGGTCTGGTACACCGCGCTGCGCGGGCTGACAGCCACCCGCGCCGCCATCGTGCAACTGGGCGTGCCAGTGCTGGCCGCCGCCGGTGGTGCACTGCTGCTGGGCGAGCCGGTCACGCCAACACTGCTGGGCGCGTCACTGGCGGTGCTGGGCGGGGTGGCGCTGGTGATCCTGGCGCGGCCGGCAGTGCCAGGCGGGGCCCGAACAGAACGGCCTGCAACTGCAGCGGATCGTTGATGCAGCGCACGGCATCAAATGCCAGCTGCGCCTCAGGGTGGCGGCGGCGCAGCAGGTTCAACCATTGCTTGAGCCGGCCGGCGCGGTGGCGCGGCTCGGCCTGCAGCGCAATCAAGGCCCAGTAGCGGGCCAGCAGCGGCTGCAACTCGGGCCAGGCCACGCTGCGCTGTGGTTGGCCATCCGCGGCGCGCAAGGCCCAGGCCAGGCCAGGGTCGGCCACCAGGCCACGGCCCAGCATCAACGCCTGGCAACCCGACTCGCAACGCGCACGCTGGGCATCGGCCACGGTCCAGATCTCGCCATTGGCAACCACCGGAATTGCCACCGCCTCGCGGATGGCGGCAATGCGCTGCCAGTGTGCCGGCGGCTTGTAGCCCTGCAGCTTGGTGCGGGCATGCACCACCAGTTCACAGGCGCCCCCGGCGGCCAGCGCGCGGGCAGCGTCGACCCGCCGCGCATCGCAACGGTGGCCCAGGCGCATCTTGGCCGACACCGGCAGGTGCGCCGGCACCGCCCGCCGCACCGCCGCCACGATGCTGTGCAGCAGTTCGGGTTCATCGAGCAGCACCGCGCCACCACGGTGGCGGTTCACTGTCTTGGCCGGGCAGCCGAAGTTCAGGTCGATGCCTTCGGCGCCCAGCTCGGCCAGGCGCGCCGCGTTGTCGGCCAGGCACAACGGGTCACTGCCCAGCAACTGGGCGCGCACCGGCACGCCGGCTGCCGTGCGGCTGCCGTGTTGCAGCTCAGGCATCAGCCGCACAAACACCCGCGCGGGCAGCAGTTGGTCGGTGATGCGGATGAACTCGCTGACGCAACGGTCAACGCCGCCCACGCTGGTCAGCACGCCGCGCAGCGCGTGGTCAAGCAGGCCCTCCATGGGCGCGAGCAAGATGGTCATGCGGCGCGCAGTGTAGGCGCGCGCCGGTCAGTGTCTGGATGCCGGTTCAGCGATCACAAGGCCGTGACCACGGGGCGCGCTCACGCCGCCAGCGGCTGCAACGTCGGGCGCAAGCCCCGCCGTTGCGCCCGCCAACCGAGAAAGGCAGCGCCAGCCAGCATCAAGGCCCAGGTGGCGGGTTCCGGAATGGGCGCGATGGGTACGCCAAAGGTGCCAGATGCTGAACTGGCCAGGCTCACGCCGGCCGGCAAGATCAAGCGCATCGTCGCCGTGTTGTCCAGTGCCCCGGTGACGGTGCTGCCGGCGGCGACCGTTGTCACGACGAAATTCAGCGAGGCAGTGAAGTCCATGGCAACCGTTGCACCACTGACCTGCCGCGACACCGTCAACGTGTCCGTGATGGGCCCGGAGAAGTAGGCGCCTGAATCGTTGCCGTTCACGGCGCCGAGCAGACCGAAGTCAATGAATGCATTGGCCACCGCGAAACCGCTGCCTGTGATGGCGCCGTCGACGTCCAGCTCGAACGTCAAGGTGTAAGGATCGGTCAAGTTGGAGTTGAACGTCAGCACGTCTCGCACTTCAGAGCGCACACGAATCAACGGCGTTTCGCCGTTGCCGATGTCGCTGTTGGAGCTGTTGCTGAGGCTGCCGAACACCTTCAACTCCAGCAGCCCGATGTCGGCCGAGGCCATGTAGCCAAACACCCCCGGTGACGCGTCGGCCACGGCGATCTGTGACACCGGCAGCGGCAGCGTCACCACGCTTTGCTGCTGAGTGGGCAGCGGCACGACCGAGCCGATGACTTCCAGGCCGGTTTCGACTGTGCTGTCCAGGGCCCAGCCGGCCAACGGTGCTGCTGCCAGCATGGACAGGGTGAGGGCGCGCAGGCAGCGGCAGGTGTGGCGCATGGTTTCGTCTCCTTGTGAGCACATCAGTTGACAGAAAGTCTAGGCCTGTCGCCATGCGAACACCAGCATGGGCAGCACCCATTTTTCCCGCCCTGGGTACCCTGTTCTGCCCGACGGCAGACGCCAAGTGCCACCACGGCGGCTGCAGCGCGACACCGCAGCTTGCAGCCGCGACAATCCGGCCCATGAAAACGCCCGCGCGACTGCAACCCCTGCTGGACGAAGGCCTGATCGACAGCGTGCAGCGCCAGCTGATGAGCGGCAAGGAGGCGATGGTGTTCGTGGTGCGCAGCGGCGGCGAGACGCTGTGCGCCAAGGTCTACAAGGCCGCCACCCACCGCAGCTTCCGCCAAGCGGTGGACTACACCGAGAACCGCAAGACCAAGAACAGCCGCCAGGCGCGTGCCATGGCCAAGGGCACGAAGTTTGGCCGCCAGGCGATGGAGGCTGCCTGGCAAAGCGCCGAGGTCGATGCGCTGTACCGCCTGGCTGCCGCCGGTGTGCGGGTGCCCAGGCCGATCAACTTCCATGAAGGTGTGCTGCTGATGGAGCTGGTGTGTGACGCCAACGGCGACGCCGCGCCGCGCCTGAACGACATGGCCTTCACCGCCGAGCAGGCCCGCGCCCACCACGCCACGCTGATCCGCGAGGTGGTGCGCATGCTGGCCGCCGGCGTGGTGCATGGTGACCTGAGCGAGTTCAACATCCTGCTGGGCGCCAATGGCCCGGTGGTCATCGACCTGCCGCAGGCGGTGGACGCTGCCGGCAACAACCACGCCAGCGCCATGCTCGAGCGCGATGTGGCCAACCTGCGCCACTTCTTCGGCCGCTTTGCGCCCGAGCTGCTGGCCACTGACTTCGGCCGCGAGATCTGGGCGCTGTACCAGAAGGGCCTGCTGGGCCCGGACAGCATGCTCACCGGTGTCTTCAAGCAGGCGTTGAAGCCGGTCAACCTGGGCGACGTGCTGGCGGTGATCGACGATGCCAAGGACGAAGAAGCCGCACGGCGGCAGCGGCTGGCGGAGGCACGATGAGCCGGGTTGACGACACCCGCGTCATTGCAGAAACGCGGGCCTGGGTCGACCGCGCGGTGATCGGCCTGAACCTGTGCCCGTTTGCCAAGGCGCCACAGGTCAAGGGCCTGGTGCGTTATGTGGTCAGCCAGGCCACTGACCCGGCGGCGCTGCTGGCCGACCTGGTGGCCGAGCTGGAACGCCTGGCCGAGGCACCCGCCGAGCGGCTGGAAACCACGCTGCTGATGCACCCGCAGGTGCTGGCCGACTTTGCCGACTACAACGATTTCATCGCCATCGCCGAAGACACGGTCGCCGAGCTGGACTTAGACGGCATCCTGCAGGTGGCCGGCTTCCACCCGCAATACCAATTCGACGGCACCGAAGCCGACGACATCGGCAACGCCAGCAACCGCGCGCCCTACCCCACGCTGCACCTGCTGCGTGAAGACAGCATCGACAAAGCGGTGGCTGCGTTCCCCGAGGCCGAGGCCATCTACGAGGCCAACATCGCCACCTTGCAAGCGCTGGGGCATGCAGGCTGGGCGGCGCTGCAGCAGCAGTGGCGGGACGATGCAGCCGCAGCCGTGATGCCCCCCGCCCAGGAGAAGCCCGATGGACTTTGAACCCAGTGAACATGCCCAGCAGTTGCTGGCTCAACTGCAGCGCTTCATGGCCGAGCGGGTGCTGCCGGCTGAAGCCCTCTACCAGCAGCAGGTGCACAGCGCCAGCGTGCACCGCACACCGGCCATCGTGCAGCAGCTCAAGGCCGAGGCGCGCTCGCTGGGCTTGTGGAACCTGTTCTTGCCCGGCACGCACGGCGCGGGCTTGAGCAACCTGGACTACGCGCCGCTGGCCGAGGCCATGGGCCGGGTGCTGTGGGCCAGCGAGGTGTTCAATTGCTCGGCGCCCGACACCGGCAACATGGAGGTGCTGTCGCTGTACGGCACTGAGGCGCAGCAGGCGCGTTGGCTGGCGCCGCTGCTGGCCGGTGAGACTCGCTCGGCCTTCTCGATGACCGAGCCGGCAGTGGCGTCGAGTGACGCCACCAACATCCGCTGCGCCATCACGCGTGACGTTGAACATTGGGTGATCAACGGCCGCAAGTGGTTCACATCGGGTGCGATGAATGCCGATTGCACGCTGCTGATCGTGATGGGCAAGACATCGCCTGACCATCCTGACAGCCACCGCCAGCAGTCGATGCTGCTGGTGCCCAAGGACACACCGGGCGTGAGCATCGTGCGCGACATGACCGTGTTCGGCTACGACAGCGCGCCAGTGGGCCATGCCGAAGTCATCTACGACAACGTGCGCGTGCCGCTCGACCACATGTTGCTGGGTGAAGGCCGGGGCTTCGAGATTGCCCAGGGCCGGCTGGGGCCCGGGCGCATCCACCACTGCATGCGCCTGGTGGGCTGCGCCCAGCGTGCGCTGGAGCTGATGTGCCAGCGCGCCACCAGCCGCCATGCCTTCGGCAAAGACCTGGGTGAACACGGCTCGGTGCGCGAAGACATCGCCCACAGCTTCTGTGACATCGAGCAGGCCCGGCTGCTGACCCTGCGCGCCGCTGACGCGATGGACAGGCTGGGCAACAAGGCCGCGCGCGACATGATCTCGGCGGCCAAGATCGTGGTGCCGGCGATGGCCGCGCGGGTGATCGACCGCGCCATCCAGTTGCACGGCGCGGCCGGTGTGTCGCAAGACACGTTTCTGGCCGAAGCCTATGCCTATGCGCGTTACATGCGCATGGGCGACGGTCCCGACCAGGTGCACCTGGCAGCACTGGGCCGGGCCTTGATCAAGCGCTTCAACTGACGCAGGCGCGCGCCATGACCGACAGCCGCCGCCATGTGATCGTCACCGGTGCGGCCGCCGGCATCGGCCTGGCGATTGCCACGCTGCTGGCGCGTCAGGGCTTTGCGCTGGGCCTGATCGACATGGCGCCTGGGCTGCAGGCCGTGGCCGAGACCATGGCCGCCGACACCGGCGCACCGGTGGCCTGGGCGCGGTGTGATCTGGCCGAGGCGGCGCAGATCACAGCCGCACTGGCCAGCCTGCAGGCCACGCTGGGCCCGGCTGCGGTGCTGGTGAACAACGCCGGCATCGCCAGCCACATTGCGCCGGTGGTCAAGATGCAGGCCGACAAATGGCAGCGTGAGCTGGCGGTGAACCTGACCGCGCCGATGTTGTTGTCGCAAGCGCTGCTGCCTGCCATGGTGGCTGCCGGCTGGGGCCGCATCGTGCACATCGCGTCGATTGCCGGGCGCACCGGGCTGTACCACCAGGCTGGCTACTCGGCCACCAAGGCGGGGCTGCTGGGCCTGATGCGCGCCACCACGCTGGAGCATGCGCGCCACGGCATCACCTGCAACGCAGTGCTGCCGGGCATGATCAACACGGTGCCGGTGCAAGGCCTGCCGCCGGCCATCCGCGATGATGCGCTGGGCCTGATCCCGGCGCGCCGCTTTGGTGAGCCGGCCGATGTGGCCGCGCTGGTGGGCTTTTTGTGCAGCGATGCTGCCGGCTACATCAACGGCGCCGAAATCGACATCGGCGGCGGCGCCCACTTGGGGCAGATCGTGCTGGGCAGTGGCAAAGAAGTGGCCACCCGGCGCCGCCCGGCGGGCTGATCAGCGTGCGCCGTCCGGCAGCTCGATCTTGACTTCCAAGACCTCGAAGTTGTCCTGCCGCTCCAGTCTGACCTTGATGTCCGACGGCGCGATGTTCACGTACTTGCTGATCACCGCCATCAGCTCGGCCTGCAACTGCGGCAGGTAATCGGCGCGTGAGCCGCCGCGGCCCGAGCGCTCATGGGCCAGGATGATCTGCAGCCGCTCCTTGGCGACTGTGGCGGTCTTCTTCTTCTCACCGAGAAAGAACGACAGGAACGACATGGCGGCTTACCTCGCGCCACCGCCGAACAGGCGCTTGAAGAAGCCCGGCTTCTCGTAGTCGGTGAAGCGCATCGGCACGGTCTCGCCCAGGAAGCGGCTGATCACATCCTTGTAGGCCTCGCTGACGTCGGTGGTCTTGAGGTGGATGGCCGGCACGCCCTGGTTGCTGGCGTCGAGCACGGTCTCGCTCTCGGGGATCACGCCGATCAGCGGGATGCGCAGGATCTCCTGGATGTCGGTCAGGCTCAGCATCTGGCCACCCTCGACCCGGCTGGCGTTGTAGCGGGTGATCAGCAAGTGCTCTTTGATGGGCGCGGCGCCGTCGATGGCGCGCTTGGTCTTGCTGCTCAGCATGCCCAGGATGCGGTCTGAATCGCGCACCGACGACACCTCGGGGTTGGTGACCACCAGCGCTTCATCGGCAAAGTGCATCGCCATCAGCGCGCCGGTCTCGATGCCGGCCGGTGAATCACAGACGATGTACTCGAAACCCATCTCGCCCAGGTCCTTCAGCACCTTCTCCACACCGGCCTGGGTCAGCGCATCCTTGTCGCGTGTCTGGCTGGCGGCCAGCACGAACAGGTTGTCGCACTGCTTGTCCTTGATCAGCGCCTGGTTCAGATTGGCCTCACCGTGGATGACGTTGATCAGGTCGTAGACCACGCGGCGTTCGCAGCCCATGATCAGGTCGAGGTTGCGCAGGCCCACGTCGAAATCGATCACCGCTGTCTTGTGGCCGCGCAGGGCCAGGCCGGATGAGAAGCTGGCGCTGGTGGTGGTCTTGCCCACCCCGCCCTTGCCGGACGTGACGACGATGATCTTGGCCATCAGGGTTGCTTTCTTGGCTGTTGAATGGATGACAGGCTGCGTGGCCGGCTCGCTGGTGTGCGGTGTCAGCGGGCGGTGCATGTACTTCTTGTGGCTGGCCTTCATGCGGTGCTCAGGCTGACAGCGGCTCGACGATGATCTTTTCGCCGTCCAGCCGAACCTGCGCTGGCTTGGCCCAGACGTCAGCGGCCAGCGGGGTTTCGGTGGTGCGGTAGATGCCGGCAATCGACACCAGCTGCGGTTCCAGGCAGGTGCAGAAGATGCGGGCATTGACATCACCGCGCGCGCCGGCAATCGCCCGGCCCCGCAGCGGCGCGTAGACATGGATGTGGCCGTCGGCGATGACCTCGGCACCGAAGCTGACCACCGCCAGCACGATCAGGTCACCACCCCGGGCATAGACCCGCTGGCCTGATCGCAGCGGCTTGTCGATGACCAGCGGCGGCACGCTGGCCTGGCTGGGGCCGGCGCTTGGGCTGCTGCGCGGTGTTTCCAGCTCAGGCATGGTCTCAGGCACCGCATCAGGAACCACATCGACCTGAATCTGCGTCACCACCTCGCGCAGCACCGGCGGCGCGGGCTCGCTGCGGCCGGCCGGCGCATCGGGCGCCTCGGCCAGGCCGGCGGCACGCGCTGCCGCCATCTGCGTTGGGCTGCCGCCCTGGGCGGCGACCGGCAGCATGCCGTGGCGGCGCAGGTGCGGCAGCAGCGCGGCCACATCCAGCACTGCATCGCTGTCGCGCAATGGGCTGAAATCGATGACCACAGCGTCTTGGTCGAACAGACCCGGGCTGTCAGCAAAGCGCGCATCCAGCGCGGCGGCCAGCGTGGCCACGTTGGCCGACTGCAGGCGCAGTGCGGTCAGCGTCCAGGCGGTGCTTTTCAGGTCGAACGCGGCTTTGGCCGGCGCGGCAGCGGGCATGGGTGGGTGGACCTAGGGAAAACGAGAGGGCGACGGGTGAAAACTGTGTGGAAAACCACAGGCCCCGGCAGCGCGCAGTGTATCTGCCTGCCCTGGGGCCCCAGCCTGCCGCGCCCGCCGCTGGTGCCAGCCAATCGCCGCAAGACGGCACCGGCCCGCTGGCTCTAGGCTGGCCGGCCAACCCCAGGAGCTGCCATGCCCGCGCCATCGTCCCGCCCCCCGCTGCGCACAGCACTGCGCATTGGTGGCGCCTCTGGCTTCTGGGGCGATTCGAGCCTGGGGGCGCCGCAGCTCGTCAACAGTGGCCTGATCGACGTGCTGGTGTTTGACTACCTGGCCGAAACCACGATGGCCATTTTGGTGGCAGCGCAGCGCAAGAACCCAGATGCCGGCTACGCCACCGACTTTGTCGACGCCGCCATGCGCCAGGTGCTGCCTGAAGTGGTCAAGCGTGGCATCAAGGTGGTCAGCAATGCGGGTGGCATCAACCCACAGGCCTGCGCCCGGGCGCTGGCCAAACTGGCTGACGAACTGGGCGTGGCGGTCAAGATCGCAGTGGTTGATGGTGACGACGTGCGTGAAGCGCTGCCCGCGCTGCGCGCAGATGCACCCGGCGGCAACTTCACTGACCTGGTGGCCGGCCAGCCGGTGCCGGCCAAGCTGCTGAGCGCCAATGCCTACTTGGGCGCCGAGCCGGTGGCGCGTGCGCTGACGGCTGGGGCCGATGTGGTGGTCACCGGCCGCTGCGTTGATTCAGCCGTCACCCTGGGCCCATTGATCCACCACTTCGGCTGGAGTCTGGACCAGTACGACGCACTGGCCGGCGGCAGCCTGGCCGGCCACATCATCGAATGCGGCTGCCAGGCCACCGGCGGGCTGTTCACCGACTGGCACACCGTGCCCGATTGGGCCCACATCGGCTACCCCATCGTGGCAGTGGATGCCGACGGCAGCTTCAGCGTCAGCAAGGTGCCGGGCACCGGCGGGCTGATCACACCGGCCACGGTGGGCGAGCAGCTGCTCTACGAAATTGGCGACCCCGCTGCCTACCTGCTGCCCGACGTGGCCTGCGATTTCCGCCAGGTGACGATGCTGCAGGTGGCCGACAACGAAGTGCGCGTCAGCGGCGCCAGGGGCGGCCCACCACCTGCCACGCTGAAGGTCAGCGCCACCAGCATGGCCGGCTGGCGCATGGACGCCAACCTGATGGTCATCGGCATCGACGCAGCCGCCAAGGCACGCCGCACGGCCGAGGCGCTGCTGGAGCGCACCCGCGAGATGCTGGCCGCACGCGGCTGGGAAGATTTCTCAGCCACCCGCATCGACATCATCGGCACCGAGACGCTGTACGGCCCACGCGCGGTGGCGCCCACGCTGCGCGAGGTGATGCTGCGCCTGGCGCTGCGCCACCCCCGGCGCGAGGCGCTTGAGCTGGTGGCACGCGAGAAATCGGCCCCCGGCACCAGCTGGTCACCGGGCACCACCGGGCCGGGTGGCGGGCGGCCGGGGGCATCACCGCAGATCATCCCGTGTGCGTTTCTGGTGCCACGCGCTGCCGTGCAGCCACGGGTGACCTTGGGCGACGTGGTGCTGAGCGTGCCGCTGGGCACGCCTGCAACCGCAGTGGCGCCACCCGCCTTGCCCGACCCCGCAGCTTGGCAGATGCCGCCCGGCCTCACGCGCAGCGTTCCGCTGATCAGCCTGGCCTGGGGCCGCAGCGGCGACAAGGGTGATCTGTCGAACATCGGCCTGATCGCCCGCCGGCCCGAGTGGCTGCCGCTGCTGTGGGCCCAGGTGACGCCGGCAGCGGTGGCCGCCTGGCTGGCGCATCTGGTCAAAGGCCGGGTTGAGCGCTTCCACCTGCCAGGCTTGAACGCGATGAACCTGGTGCTGCACCAGGCGCTGGACGGCGGCGGCCCGGCCAGCCTGCGGCTGGACCCGCTGGGCAAGGCGATGGCGCAGCTGCTGCTGGAGATGCCGGTGCAAGTGCCGGCGGATTGGCAGCTGTAAGCGGCGGGTGGCTGGGCACGGTGCGATGATGCCGGCCCGCCCTTGCTGGCCTGTTGAAGGCCCAACAACCGTGAACCTGCCGCACCAAATCACCCCGCTGTTGTTGGCCTTGCTGGCCAGCACCACACTGCAGGCCCAGACCAGCGCCAACCCACCCACGCCCACCGCCGTGGGCAGCAGCATCACCACGTCCAGTGGCATGGTGTTCCAGTTGATGAAGGCCGGCAGCGGCGCCGGCCCCAGCGCCGACGACACGGTGCGTGTGCACGACCGCGGCACGCTGGCCGACGGCAAGGACAAGGGCAAGGAGTTCGACAGCTCGTACAGCCGCGGCCAGCCGCTTGAATTTCCATTGAACCGGGTGATCAAGTGCTGGACCGAAGGCGTGCAGCGGCTGAAGGTGGGCGGCGCCGCCCGCCTCACCTGCCCACCGGCAATTGCCTATGGTGAACGGGGTGCGGGCGGCGTGATTCCGCCGAATGCGACGTTGATGTTCGATGTGGAGCTTCTGGGGATCTTGCCGCGCTGACCGGCCGGCGGGATTCAGCCCGCCTGATCAGGCAGCCCCTGCCGCCCCGCATCCCCCAGCAACTGCACCAGCAAACGTGCCGCCGGCGACAGGTAGCTGTTGCTGCGGTGGCTGACCACCAGGCGGCGGCGCATCGTCGTCTCTCGCAGCACCACCTCGCGCAGCGGTGAGCGGGCATCGCCCGCAGCCAGATGCTGGCGCGAGATGAAGCTCAGCAAGCCGGTCTCGGCGATCAGCGCCGGCAGCATCAGCAGCATCGTGCTTTCCACCTGCACCCGGGGGCGCGGCAGGCGCTTGCGGTCGAAGCAGTGGTCCAGCCAGTCGCGGGTGGGGGCACCGGGCGGCTGCAGCACCCAGCGGTGGGCGCACAGGTCGCGCAGGGTGGCGCTGCCACGCAGCACCGGGTGGCTGGCACTGGCCGCCACCACGATCTGGTCTTCGGCCAGGCGCTGCGATGTGAAGCCGGGTTCGTCGGCGCTTTCGGTGCCGACCATCAGGTCGAGCTCGCCCGCGCGCAGCATGGGCTTGAGCGCATCGATCAGGCCCACCACGGTGCGCAGCGTCACCTCGGGCGCGCGCTGCAGCAGCGAGCGCGCGGCGGGCGGCAGCAGGAACAACGCCGCCGTGGGCACGATGCCGATGCGCACATGGCCCGACAGGCCCCGGCCGATGTCGCCGATCTCGCGCTGTGCGTCTTCCACGTCGAAGCGCAGGCGCTGCGCCCATTTCAGCAGCAGCTTGCCGGCGGCAGTCAGGCGGATGCCGCGGCCGGCTTTCTCCAGCAAGGGCGCGCCACAGGCCAGCTCCAGCCGCCGCACGCAGCTGGTCAGCGCCGGCTGCGTGCGGTGCAGCCGCTCGGTGGCTTTGCCGATGTGCTCCAGCTCGGCAATGGTCTCGAAGTAACGCAGATCACGCAGGTCCATGGCAAAAGTCCCGTGGATGAATTGCAAGGAATTATCGATTGGACGCTTTGCCCACGTTTCTCAATACTGGCGCCCAGCAACGGGAAGCCTGCAGCCCGCAGGGAACCCGGCCTGATGGAGACACTTCATGCCCTTGACCCGACGCAGCGCGCTCGCGCTGGCTGCCACCACCTTTGCCGCTTCGGCCTGCTTCGCCACCGGTGCGCTGGCCCAGGCCTACCCGGCCAAGCCGATCCGTGTGATCGTGCCCTTCCCGCCCGGTGGCGGCACCGACATCATCGCCCGCGAAAGCACCCAGAAGGTGGCCGCCGCGACCGGCTGGACCTTCGTGATCGAGAACAAGCCGGGCGCGGGCGGC
>JANNMP010000169.1:0-2572 GCA_031398015.1 Burkholderiaceae bacterium | reverse complement strand
GCCAGCCTGCTGCAGCCGCTGCGCTTCAGCGGCGTTGCCAGCTTCGTGGTGCAGCCGCAGCTGCGGCCGTCGCAAGCGGTGGCCGCCGGTGCCCTGCCGGCGCTGGCTGGGTTGGTGGGCGGTGCCGGCGCCAGCCCGGTGGACCTGCATGTGACGATCCTGCGCAGCCAGACGGTGTCTGACCGCATCATCGACCGCTTCGACCTGCAGCGCAGCTGGGGCCTGGCCTGGCGGGTGCAGGCCCAGCAGCGCTTGTCGCGGCGGGTCAGCTTCGGCGTTGGCCGGCGCGACGGGCTGGTGCAGATTCAGGTGGAGGACGAGAACCCGCAGCGCGCCGCCGCCATCGCCAATGAATACGTGCAAGAGCTGCGCAACACATTGCGCAGCTTTGCACTGCAGGAGGCGCGTGCGCGGCGCCAGTTCTATGACGCGCAACTGCTGCGTGCCCGCGCCGATCTGGCGGCCGCGCAGCAGCAACTGCAGGGCAGCGGTTTCGACCGCGCCGCGCTGCGCGCCCAGCCCAGCGCCGCAGCCGAGCGCTACAGCCGCCTCAGCGCCGAGCTGGGCGCGGCCGAGTTGCGCCTGGCTGCCACCCGCAGGGTGCGCGCCGACGGCAGCGCCGAGGTGCAGCAGCAGCAGGGCGAGGTGGCCGGCTTGCGCGCCCAGCTGGCCGGCATCGAGCTGCCGCGCGACGCCAGCGCCGGCGCGGCCAGCGGCTATGTCTCGCGGCTGCGCGATTTCCGCCAGGCCGAGGCGCTGGCCGAATCCATCGCCCGCCAGGCCGAGGCCGCGCGGGTCGACGAGGCCGGCGACGCCGTGCCACTGCAGGTGCTCGACAGTGCCAAGCTGCCCGAATGGCCCAGCAGCCCGCGCCCGCCGCTGTGGGCGGCCGTGGGTGCGCTGGCCGCGCTGTTGGCGGCAGCAGCCTGGGTGCTGCTGCGCCACCGCCTGGCGCTGGCGCAGCTGGACCTTGTGCGCCAGCAGCGCGTGGCGCTGATCCGCTCGGTGCTGCCAGCCAGCTGGCCACGGCGGCGCTGATGCCGGTGGCGCCGCTGACACCGGCAACGCACGGGGGTGTGCTGGGCCACACGCCAGTGCGCCAGCGTGGCGTGCTCAGCCACACGCCAGTGCGCCAGCACGGCGTGCTGGCGCTGGGCATCGCCCACGCCCTGGCGCTGCTGGCGGCCGCCGGTGCGGCCAGCCTGTATGCCGGCTGGCTGGCCCCGGCTGACTTTGCGAGCTGGGCCATGGCGCTGGCGCTGGCGCGTGCCGGCCAGTTGCTGCTCGACGGTGGCTTCAAGACGGCCTTGGTGCGCCGTGCCAGTCTGCCGTCTGCCGCCAGCCTGCGCCGCTTGCGCCGCAGCAGCACGGGCCTGGCAATGCTGGCCAGCCTGCTGCTGGCCGCCGTGGTGCTGTTGCCCGCCTGGCCCGGCCTGGGCAACGGCAACCGTGCGCTGCTGCTGCTGTATCCGGCCGCGTACTTGCTGAGTTACCCGCTGATGCTCAGCGCCCAGGCCCGGCTTGAGCGGGCACAGCAGTTCCGCGCCCTGGGGCAGGCCGAATCGGCGGGTGTGCTGGTCGAATTCGGGCTGCCGGTGTTGCTGATGGCCGCCGGCCTGGCGCCGCTGTGGGCCTTGCTGCCTGGCGTGTGGCTGGCGCGTTGCGGGCGCTGTGGCTGGCTGGTGCTGGCCGCGCGCCGCCTGCAGGCGCCGGGCCAGGCGCCGTTGGCCGTGCAAGCTGCCCCTGACGACAGGCTGTGGCGCGACGCGGCCGGCGTGCAAGCGGTGGCGCTGTTGTCGATGCTGCGCGACAGCATGCACCTGTGGCTGCTGGCGCCCTGGTTCGGCGCGGGTTGGGCTGGTGCCTATGCATGGGCCTTCACCGCCTGTGCGTTGCTGGGCCAGGTGGGCGTGTTGACGGCAGCGCGCACGGCGCTGCCTGCGCTGCGCGCATTGGCGCCGGCGTTGCGCTGGCCGGCGGTGCTGGCCCAGGTGCGCTGGCTGGCCATCGCCACGCTGCCGCCCATGCTGATGCTGCCCGCCTGGCTGGCCTGGGCCGATGCGCGGCTCTGGCAGGGCCACTGGCAGGCGGCGCTGGTGCTGCTGCCCTGGGTGGTGGCGCGCTGGCTGGGCGGTGTGGCCACCGGCAGCCTGGGTGCCTGGCTGTTGGTGGCGCGCCAGCCCTGGGCCGCCGCGCGGGCCCATGCACTGTGGGCCGCTGCAGAGATGGTGGTGGCCGCTGCCGCCCTGGCCTGGTTCGGGCCCACCGGCCTGGCGCTGGCGGCCGCGCTGTCGGTCTGGGTGGGTGTGCTGGTCTTTCTGCGCGCCGCCGAGCCCGGCCTGCCGTGGTGGCCGCGTGTGCTGGCCTTGCTGCGGGTGCTGTTGCTGCGGCCGTCGCTGGTTGCGGCGGCGCTGCTGGCGGCCTGGGCAGCCGCTGATGCAGGTGCACTGCCTGCCGCCAGCCTGGCCTTGTGGGTGGGGCCTTCGATTTCGTAACCGGCGCGTTTCTTCAGCGCGACGAAACCGATTTCTGCGTCAATCAGCTTTTGGGCTTTCTCGATCTGACGGGCGGC
>JANNMP010000135.1:0-3061 GCA_031398015.1 Burkholderiaceae bacterium | reverse complement strand
TGCCGCGCCTGCCGCAGCAGCCGCGCTGAAGGCCGGCCCAGGCCGCCAGCATGGCGCTGTTCCCCCAGGGCCAAAGCGCGGTGGACGCGCGCTGCAACGCCGGTGAGCGCCGCGTGCTGCAGCAACTGCGCCGCTGCCTGGACGACGACAGCCTGGTGTGGTTTGACGTGCCCATCGGCCCGGCCGCGCGCCAGCCCGATTTCGTGGTGCTGAGCCCGCGCCAGGGCATGCTGCTGCTGGAGGTGAAGGACTGGAAAGCCAGCAGCCTGGGCCCGGCCACGCCCGACCGCATCAGCCTGCACACGCCGCGTGGGCTGGTCACCACCGCCAACCCGCTGCGCCAGGCGCGCGACGTGGCGCTGGAGCTGGTGCACCTGATGCAGCAAGACCCGGCGCTGGTGCATGCCGACGGGCCGTTCCGTGGCCGGCTGCTGTTCCCCTATGGCTGGGGCGTGGTGTTTGCCAACCTGCGCGCGGCCGACGTGGCCGGCACCGACTTCCACGCCGTGTTCCCGGCACACAAGGTGTTGCTGCGTGACGACCTGGACGAGGCCGTGCCAGTGGCCACCTTGCAGCAGCGGCTGTGGGGCCTGTTCACCGTGCACTACCCGCACACGCTGAGCCTGCCGCAGCGTGACCGGGTGCGCTGGCACCTGTTCCCCGAGGTGCGCTTGCAGCAGCAGGCAGCGCTGGATTTCACCGGCCCCGCCGAGGCGCCAGCAGGGCCAGAATCGCCAAACGCGCCAAACGCGCCGAACCCGCTCACCCTGCCCGACCTGATGCAGGTGATGGACTTGCAGCAAGAGCAGGTGGCGCGCACGTTGGGCGAGGGCCACCGGGTGATCCACGGCGCCGCCGGCTCGGGCAAGACCATGATCCTGGTCTACCGCGCCCAGCAGCTGGCGCAGGCGGTGCGCGCTGAACAGCCGGTGCTGGTGCTGTGTTTCAACCGCAGCCTGGCCGGCCGCATCGAGGCCATGCTGCGCCAGCGTGGTGTCGACCCGCAGCGGGTGCAGGTGCGCACCTTCCATGGCTGGTGCCAGGATTTGGTGCGCAGCTACCAGCTGGCCGTGCCGCCCACTGCTGCCGGTGATGCCCACTGGCAAGCGCTGGCCGACACCGTGGTGCGCGCGGTGCACACCGGCTTTGTGCCCGGCGGCCAGTACAGCGCGCTGCTGATCGACGAAGCGCATGACTTCGAAGACGACTGGCTGCGCCTGGCTGCCGCGATGGTGAATCCGGCCACACGTTGCCTGCTGGTGCTGTATGACGACGCCCAGTCGATCTACCAGCGTGCGAGGCGGCGGCGCTTCAGCTTTGCCAGCGTGGGCATTGACGCGCGAGGCCGCAGCAGCGTGCTCAAGCTCAACTACCGCAACACCGCCGAGGTGCTGGCGCTGGCAATGTTCTGCGCCCAGGGCTTGCTGGCAGACGACGCTGCAAGTGCCGCAGCAGACGACGCCGACGACGCCACCCGCACCGTGCTGCCGGCCAGCGCCGGCCGGCGCGGTGCGCTGCCGGTGCTGCTGCTGGCCCGCCATGCGCAAGAAGAGGCGGTGTGGCTGGCCGACCGCATCAGCGTGCTGCTGCAAGGCGGCTGCCGCAGCGACGAGGTGGCGGTGCTGTTCCGCACCAAGCCGATGATGGCGCCGCTGGCGCGTGAGCTGGCGCGCCGAGGCCTGCCGCTGCAAAGCATGGCCGACCCGGCGACACGCCGCATCGACTGGCAGCAGCCCGGCATCAAGTTGCTGACGCTGCACAGCGCCAAAGGGCTGGAGTTTGCCCATGTGCTGCTGGCCGGCCTGCAGGTGATGCCGATGGTGGGTGAGCCACTGCCCGACGCGCTGCGCCTGCTGTACGTGGGCATGACACGCGCCACCCACAGCCTGGTGCTGTCGGCGCACGGCATGTCGGCGCTGGTGCAGCGGGTGCAGCAAGGGCTGGTGGTGGTGGGCCAGCAGTTCAGTGAAGCGGCCTGATGTCCCAGATGGCCCAGATGGCACCGGATTTTTGCGGTGGATCGGCACATCCCCGGTGCGAAGCCACTGCGGCCTGCGCGATACGCTGCCGTCAGCCACTGCACATCAGCGCCAGACAGTCCCCATCCACGGAGCCCAGCCATGCCCAACTTGCAACCTTCGCAGCCTTTGCCGCCTTTGCCCACCGCCTCGCGCCTGGGCCCACCCTGCCGCGACGAGGCTGCGGTGCTGCAAGCCCTGCTGTCAGGCCTGCGCAGCGCTGGCGGGCTGGATTGGACGGCCGTGGTGGCCACGGCCACACCCTGGGTGGCGGCGGTGCGCGACAAGCCCGCGCCGTTCTGGGCCATGGAGTCGCTGCTGCGTGAATACCCGATCTCCAGCGCCGAAGGCCTGGCCCTGATGCGCCTGGCCGAGGCCCTGCTGCGGGTGCCCGATGCGGCCACCGCGATTGCCCTCACCGCTGACCAGCTCGGCCGGGCCGATGTCCCCGGCGGCGCGGTGCCCGGCTCACCGCACAAGCTGCTGGCCGGCATCTCGGCCAGCGCGCTGGGCCTGGCCAAGCGCCTGCTGCCGGCAGCGGGTGATCAACAACCCGGTCTGATCGACCGCCTCGGCGCCCAGACCGTGGTGGCCGCCACGGTGCGCGCCATCGGCCTGCTGGGCCGGCAGTTTGTGCTGGGTGAAGACATCGCCAGCGCGCTGGCCGAGGCACGCAGCGCGCGCCGCGCAGCCCCGCAATTGCGCTTCTCGTTCGACATGCTGGGCGAAGGTGCGCGCACCGACGCCGACGCGCTGCGCTACGGCGCGGCCTACAAGACTGCGCTGCAGGCCATTGCCGCGTCAACCCAAGTGGGCGCGCAGATTGGGCCTGCCGAACGCGACGGCTTGTCGATCAAGCTGTCCGCGCTGCATCCACGTTATGAAGAATCGCAGACCGACCGGGTGATGGCCGAGCTGGTGCCCCGCGTGGTGGCGCTGATCGACCTGGCGGCGGCAGCCGATGTCAACCTGACCATCGACGCCGAAGAGAGCGACCGGCTCGAGATTTCGCTGGACCTGCTGGACACCCTGGCCGCGCACAT
>JANNMP010000199.1:0-3569 GCA_031398015.1 Burkholderiaceae bacterium | reverse complement strand
CGGCGCTGCCGTTGTGTGGGCGAGCCGATCAAGTTCCGCACGAAGATGCGCTTCATTACCAACAAGCAGCAGCAGCGGCGGTGATTGTTGCGGCCATCGCTGCCGCGCCGGCTGGCGACCCATCACCCTGGCTGGCGTTCGACCGGCGCTTCGAACGCAGGCTGTTGTTCACCTGGCTTGCCGTGGCGCTGCTGGCCGCGCTGCCGGTGGCGGCAGTGTGGCTGGTGGCCAGCGGTGAGCCGCTGACGCTGTCGAAGCTGGCCTTGCTGGCCACGGTGCTGGCCCAGTTGGCGCTGCCGGTGCTGGCACTGTCACGCGGCTGGCAGTGGCGGCGCACGTTGGGCGCGCTGCTGCTGCTGATGGCCGCCAGCGCCATGCTGACGCTGCTGCTGTCGCTGGCCGACCGCTTGCTGCGTGGTGCACTGCCCAGCGCCGACCAGTGGCTGAACCTCGTCACCTGGTTCCAGCTGGCCGCCGTGTTGCTGGCGCCGATGGCCTTGCTGCTGTTGCTGAGCACGCCGCGGCGCATCCGCCATGTGGTGCCGATGCTGTTCGGCGCATTGGTGCTGTTTGCGCTGGCGCCGTTTCTCGGCGCGCTGGCTTTCGACCAACTGCTGCAGCAGGAAGCCGCCGTGGGCCTGCTGGCCGCCGGTGGTGGTGTGCAGTTGCGCCATGCGGTGTTCGCGCTGCTGGCGCTGCCGGCCGCCTGGCTGGTGGCGCGGCGGCTGCGTGGCCTGGCGCTGGCCTACCAGGCCAAGGCCTTCTCCGACCGCCAGTTGCTGGCGCGCGCCTGGTGGCTGATGCTGGTGGGCGCCCAGGTGATGCTGCTGGTGTCCAGCCCCGCCACACCCTGGTGGGGTGCGCCGGCCTGCGCCTTGGCCGGGCTGGGTTTTGTGCCGCTGCAGCGCTGGGTGTTCAGCCGCTGGCCGCCGGCCGCGGGCGCGCCACCGCCGCGCACGCTGCTGTTCCTGCGCGCGTTCGGCTGGCAGGCGCGCACCGAGCGCTTGTTCGACCGCCTGGGCGCACGCTGGCGCGCGCTGGGGCCGATCACGCTGATTGCCGCGCCCGATGTTGTGGCGCGCAGCATCGACCCTGGCGACCTGCTGGCCTGGCTGCAGGGCCGTGAGGCCGACGCATTTGTGCGCGACGCTGCTGGCCTGGCCCAGCGCCTGGCCGCCATCGACAACCAGCGTGACCCCGACGGCCTGCACCGGCTCAATGAGTTCTGCTGCACCGATGCCACCTGGCAGGCAACGGTGGTGGCATTGATGGCACGCGCTGACGTGGTGCTGATGGATTTGCGCGGTGTGCAGGCCCAGCGCGCCTCAGGCTGCGCCTGGGAGCTGGCTGCGCTGGCCCAGCGCCTGCCCGCGCGGCGGCTGGTGCTGGTGGTCGATGGCAACACCGCGCTGGCGCCGCTGCAGGCCGCGCTGGGCAGTGCAGCAGCACAGGTGGTGTGGCAGCGCCTGGACAGCGAGCGCTCCGCCGACCATGCGGCGCTGTTCCACGCCTTGGTGGCCGCTGCAGCGCCGGGTTGATCCAGCTGGCCACTGGCCGCCCGGTCAGCGGCCCTGGCCACGCCTCTGGCCGCTCACCCCCGCCGCTAAACTGACTGGATGTCCTCTGTGTTGCCGCGCCCCGCCACGCTGCCGTCCAACGCCCAGCTGTCGGCCTTGCTCGACAGTGTGGACAGCGAGCTGCTGCTGTTGCTCGATGCCCGCCAGCGCATCAGCTACCGCAATGCGGCGGCCTGGCGCGCGCTGGGCTGCGAGGCCGGCCAGCCGCTGGATGTGGCGCTGGCCTGGCTCGACGATGCCTCACGCGGCGCGCTGCAGCGCGCGCTGGGGCAAGGCGTCACAGGCCAAGGCGTGGTGGCCGACGCCGTCACCCTGGTGCTGGCCGACGGGCCGTTGCAAGGCCAGCAGTTGCCGCTGCGCCTGGCGCGTGCGGCAGGTGGCGGCTGGGCGCTGCGGGCGCCGCTGGCCGGCGCCACGCCACCGCAGCCGCCACCGCAGCCACCGCTGGCCGCCGGTCTCACCAGCGAGCTGGTGCGCCTGCTGTGGGACGCGCCGCAACCGCTGACGGTGCAAGACCGCCACTTTGTGCTGGTGGCCGCCAACCGCGCCTATTGCGAGACGGTGGGCCGCACGCCCGACGCCGTGCTCGGCCGCGACCCGCTTGACTTTGCGCCGCCCGGTGACCTGGCTGCGGCAGCTACTTCACGGCAGGACTGGCTGGCCGCGCTGCACAGCGGCCAACAACCGTCGCGCGCGGTGGAGCGGCGCATCATCGACGCCCAGGGCCACCTGCATGTGTTCCGCTCGGCGCCGCGCTGGGTCAGTGCCGAAGACGGCGCGCCGCTGCTGCTGGCCATCCTGCAGGATGTGACGCAAGAGCTGAAGGCGCGTGGCGATGCAGCGCAGTCGGGCGCCGAGCTGGCGTTGTGGTTCGACTTCAGCCCCATCGGCATGCTGGTCTATGACCAGGCCGGCCGGGTGCTGCGCAGCAACAACGCCTTCGCTGCGCTGCTGGGCAGCGTGCCGCAGTTGCTGGCCGACGCGCCGGCCGACGTGTGTGCACTGCTGGCCTTTGAGGGTGGCCGGCCGCAGCCTGGGCTGCAGCCCGGCCTGGCGCCGCTGGAAGTGCTGGCCACGCTGGCCCTGCCCGACGGCCGGCGTGCGCGGCTGCGGGCCCAGCTGCGGGCATTCCACAGTGCCGATGGCGCGTTGCAAGTGATGGCGGTGGTCGAAGACCGCAGCCTCGAAGACGAGCACGACCTGGCGCAGCTGGAGATCGGCGCGCTGATGCACACCGCCAGCGTTGGCGTGGCCACGTACGAGGCGTCGCGGGGCTGGATGCAGTCGCGCCCGGCGCGCGGCCAGGCGCTGGCGCCAGGCGCGGCGGCGGCAGCAGGCGCGGCGCCGGCTGGCCTGGCTGCAGGGCTGCAATCGATCGGGCGTGACCAGGTCGAGCCCGACTCACGCGCTGAATTCGAGCGCTTGCAGCGGGCGCTGCGCGAAGGCCAGCGCGCCCAGGTGCGCTATGCCGTGCAAGTGCCTGAGCTGGGCATGCGCTGGCTGCTCACCCGTGTCGAGCCGGGTGCGCTGACCGGCGGGCGGGCCACGCTGTCGGTGGTCACGCTCGATGTCACCGAGCAAGAGGAAGCCCACCGCCGCAGCAGCCAGCTGCTGCGCGAGCTGTCGTCGATCCTGGACGGCACCAGCGCCGGCATCGCGTACTTGCGAAATGACCGCCTGGTGCGCTGCAACCGCCGCTTCGAGCTCATGCTGGGCCTGGCTGCGGGCAGCGGCGCCGGTGCCCTGCTGGCCGCCGTGCTGGCCGACCAGCCGGCAGTGCTGGCCTTGCTGCGGCAAGCGCTGGGCGACGCGACAGGCAGCGGCGGTGCGCTCGGGCAAGACGGCCGCCATGACACCGAGTTCAGCCGCGCCGGTGCCGATGGTGGCCTGGTCTGGTACGCGCTGTCGGCCACCGCCACTGCCGAGCCCACCGAACTGGTGCTGGCGCTCACCGATGTGTCGCGCCTGAAAGCCCAGCAGGCCGAGCTGGAG
>JANNMP010000109.1:0-4807 GCA_031398015.1 Burkholderiaceae bacterium | reverse complement strand
GACGTGGTCGAGCTGCATGACTGCTTCACCGCCAACGAGCTGATCACCTACGAGAGCCTGGGCCTGACACCCGACGGCACGGCCGAGCAGTTCATCCTGGACGGTGACAACACCTACGGCGGCCGGGTGGTCACCAACCCGTCGGGCGGGCTGCTGAGCAAAGGCCACCCGCTGGGCGCCACCGGCCTGGCGCAATGCGCCGAGCTGACCTGGCAACTGCGTGGCCAGGCCCAGCAGCGCCAGGTGGACGGCGCGCGGCTGGCGTTGCAGCACAACCTGGGGCTGGGCGGGGCGTGTGTGGTGACGCTGTACGAAAAGGTGGACGCCTGACATGCCGCTCGACACCCAATACATCGGCCACCGCTTCGCGCCGTTCACGGCCGAGGTGGAGAAGGGCCAACTCAGGTTCTTTGCCAAGGCCATCGGCCAGACCGATCCGGTCTACACCGACGAAGCCGCCGCCAGGGCTGCTGGCCACCCGGCGCTGCCGGTGCCGCCCAGCTTTCTGTTCTGCCTGGAGATGGCCGCGCCCAACCCCGGCGCGATCCGTGACCTGCTGAACCTGCCGGTGCCCAAGGTGCTGCACGGTAAGCAGCGCTTCAGCTACCACGCCATGGCCTTTGCCGGTGACGCGCTGACCTTCGAGCAACGCATTGCCGACATCTACGCCAAGAAGGGCGGGCTGCTGGAATTCGTGGTGCGCGAGACTCGCGTCAGCAACCAGCACGGACAACACATCGCCGACTTGCACGGCATCACGGTGGTGCGCCATGGCTGATCTCGCCCAACTCAAAGCTGGTGATGCACTGCCCAGCTTCACCACGCCGCCCATCACCCGCCTGACGCTGGCGCTGTACTGCGGCGCCTCGGGTGACCACAACCCGATGCATGTGGACACTGACTATGCCAAGGCCGGCGGCTCGCCCGACGTGTTTGCCCACGGCATGCTGTCGATGGCCTACCTCAGCCGGCTGCTGACGAACTGGGTGCCGCAGCGCCAGATCCGCGACTACGGCGTGCGCTTCGTGGCCATCACCCAGGTGGGGGAAGCCATTACCTGCAGCGGCACGGTGACCGAGGTGTTCATGCATGGCGGCGAACGCCGCGCCAGGCTGGCCCTGCAAACCACCAACCAGCACGGCCAGGTCAAGCTGACCGGCGATGCCGTGATCGCCATCTCTTGAAAGACGACCGATGATTGCCCAACCCCAACCCGCCTGGATGGACAGCGACCTGCAATTGCTGGCCGACACTGCCAACAAGTTCTTTGACCGCGAATGCCTGCCCAATGACGCCCGCTGGCGCGAGCAGCGCCGCGCCGACCGCGACTTGTGGACCAAGGCCGGCGCCGCCGGCCTGCTGTGCGCCAGCATCCCCGATGCCTACGGCGGCGGCGGCGGAGATTTCCGCCACGAGGTGGTGCTGACCCAGAGCCATGCCTACAAGATGGCGGGCGGCTTTTCCAACAGCGTGCACTCGGCCATCGTGGCGCACTACATCCTGCGCTACGCCAGCGAATGGCAGAAGAAGAAGTGGCTGCCCAAGATGGCCAGCGGTGAGTTGGTGGCCGCCATCGCGATGACCGAGCCGGGCGCCGGCACTGACCTGCAGGCCATCCGCACCAGCGCCAAGAAAGACGGTGACCACTACGTCATCAACGGTGCCAAGACCTTCATCACCAACGGTTTCCATGCCAATCTGGTGTGCATCGTGGCGCGCACCGGGGCCGAGCAGGGTGGCAAGGGCATCAGCCTGGTGATGGCCGAGGTGGACGGCCTGGCCGGCTACCGGCGCGGCAAGCTGCTGGACAAGGTGGGCCAGCACACCATCGACACCGCCGAGCTGTTCTTCGACGACATGCGTGTGCCCTGCAGCAACCTGCTGGGCAGCGAAGAGGGCAAAGGCTTTGTGCAGCTGATGGAGCAGCTGCCGCGTGAGCGGCTGATCATCGGCGTGGGTGGTGTGGCCACGATGCAGCGCGCCATCGACGAAACCCTGGCCTATGTGCAGCAGCGCAAGATCTTCGGCAAGCCGCTGATGGCGATGCAGAACACCCGCTTCAAGCTGGCCGAGTGCCAGACCAAGCTGACGATTGCCCGCTGCTTCATCGACGATTGCATCCAGCGCAGCCTGAACGACACGCTGGACGTGGCCACTGCGTCGATGAGCAAATGGTGGGTCAGCGAGATGGTCAGCCAGGTGGTGGACGAATGTGTGCAACTGCACGGCGGCTACGGCTACATGAATGAATACCCGATTGCCCGGCTGTACGCCGACACCCGCGTGGGCCGCATCTACGGCGGCAGCAACGAGGTGATGAAAGAGCTGATTGCCCGCGCCATGGACGGCGGCGGGCGCTGAACACTTTCAACCCAACTGAAGGAGCACGACATGGCGGAATCGACGCAGGCAGGCCAGATGCTGGCGGGCAAGGTGGTGGTGGTCACCGGCGCGGGCGGCGGCATCGGCCGCGACATCGCGCTGCAGTGCGCGTTGCAGGGCGCGCGGGTGGTGGTCAACGACATCGGCGCCAGCGTGTCGGGTGAGGGCGGTGACACCGGCCCGGCGCAGCGCGTGGTGGCCGAGATCACCGCTGCAGGTGGCCAGGCGGTGGCCAACACCGACAGCGTCAGCGAGGCCGCCAGCGCCGGGCGCATCGTGCAGGCGGCACTCGACACCTACGGCCGCATCGATGTCGTGATCAACAACGCCGGCATCCTGCGTGACCGCTTCTTCCACAAGATGAGCGTGGACGAATTCGATGCGGTGATCAAGGTGCACCTGTACGGCGCCTACCACGTCAGCCGGGCGGCGGCCAACCACTTCAAGGAGCAGTCCAGCGGCGCTTATGTGCACATGACCAGCACCTCGGGGCTGATCGGCAATTTCGGCCAGGCCAACTATGCGGCGGCCAAGCTGGGCATTGCGGCGTTGAGCAAGAGCATTGCGCTGGACATGCTGAAGTTCAACGTGCGCAGCAACTGCATTGCGCCGTTTGCCTGGAGCCGCATGATCGGCAGCATCCCCACCAACACGCCCGAAGAGCAGGCCCGGGTGGCCAAGATCCAGCAGATGACGCCGGCCAAGATCGCGCCGATTGCGGTCTACCTGGCCAGTGACGCGGCCAAGGCGGTGAACGGCCAGATTTTTGCCGTGCGCAACAACGAGATCTTTCTGATAAGCCAGCCCCGGCCCGAGCGCAGCGTGCACCGCAGTGAAGGCTGGACAGCCGAGACCGTGGCCAGCCATGCGATGCCGGCACTGCAGTCAGGCTTCTATGCGCTCGACCGTTCGGGGGATGTGTTCACCTGGGATCCGATCTGAGGCAGCGGCCGCCGCGCTTGCGGGCAGCCTCAGGCCGCCACCGCGTGCGCGCGGCGCGATTGCCTGACCAGGCTCTCGATCAATTGCTGCTTCAAGGCCTCGGCGGCATGGTTCGGCCCTTGGCAGGTGCCCGCCGCAGGGTGTCCGCCGCCGCCGTGGGCCAGCATCAGCGCGCCCACGTCCACCGGGTTGCCGCGGTCGAAGATCGATTTGCCCACGGTGTAGACCGTGTTGTGCTTTTCGCGGCCCCACAGCACATGCATCGACAAATCACATTGCGGGAACATCGCATACACCACGAAGCGGTTGCCGGCAAAGATGGTGGGCTCGTCGCGCAAATCCAGCACCACCAGCTTGTGGTGCACCCGCGCCACGCGGCTGATCTGCTCCCGGAACAGCGCATGCTGGGCGAAGAACAGTTCCACCCGCTCGGCCACGTCGGGCAGGGCCAGGATGTCGGCAATCACCATGTCGCGGCAGCAGTCGATCAGCATCATCATCAGCTGGTAGTTCGACACCCTGAAGTCACGGAAGCGCCCCAGGCCGGTGCGCGCATCCATCAGGAACGACAGCAGCTCCCAGCCCTGCGGCTGCAGCACATCGCTGCGGCTGAAGCCGGCCGAATCGGCCTTGTCCACCGCCGCCATCATGTCGGTGCTGATGCGGCCGCCAAAGCGTGCATCGCCGCCGAAGTGGTTGTAGACCACCCGCGCCGCCGACAACGCATCGGGCTGCAGGATGTAGCCCGGCGTGGGCTTGCCACTGTTGCGCAGCGCCTCGCTGGCATGGTGGTCAAAGCACATGCCGCAGCCGGGCACGTAGGGCAGGTTGGTCAGGATGTCACGTTCGGTGACTGCCACCTTGCCGTCCTGCACGTCCTTGGGGTGGTGGAACACGATCTCGCCCAGCATGCCCAGCTCTTTGAGCAGCACCGCACACACCAGGCCGTCCATGTCGCTGCGGGTGAGCAGGCGGTAGGTTTGCGGCGTGTCGTGCGGCGTGCCGTGCGGCGCGTCGTTCGGTGTGTCGGTCAGCGTGTCGGTCAACGTGTCGCGCATGCGGGCGGCTCCAGGGCGTTGCAGGGCATCCAGGCGGGGCGTCTGGCGCTGTTGCTGTATCGGCCGCCTTGGCCTGCGCTTGAGCCTGCGCTTGAGCCCACGCCTGAGCCCGCGCCTGGCGGCACCACCAAACCGGCCCTTTGGCAAAACCGAATGGCGCCACCGCGCCGCCTTGGGCAGACTCAGCCCACCACTTGCTCAGCGTGCTGCACGCCCACACCATGACAGTTCCATCCTCCGGCATCCAGGGCCGGCACCAGCAGGCGCTGGACCAGGGCCGCTTCCTCATCCAGCACTGCGGCGCCTGCGCCCGCCATGTGTACTTTCCGCGTGAGCTGTGCCCGCACTGCGGCGCGATGGCACTGCAACTGGTGGCGCCTGCCGGCACCGGCACGGTGGCCGCCGTCACCACGCTGCAGCGCAAG
>JANNMP010000060.1:0-15710 GCA_031398015.1 Burkholderiaceae bacterium | reverse complement strand
CCTTGCGGGGCGCCTATGCCCACGGCCGGGCACGCGCCGCCCGGCCCACCGTGGCCCGCGCCGCGCTGGTGGTGTTTGGCCCTGCGCACGGCGCGCCGGCCGGTGTGCGGCGCGGGCCCGCCGTGGCGGCGCTGGCGGCGGTGCTGGTGCTGGTTGCGGGGCTGTTGCTGATCGCTGGCATCAGCGGGACGGGCGGGCTCGGCAACCAGCCGAATCCGGCGCTGGCATCGGCGATGCCGGCAGCGTCAACAGCGGTGTCCGAGCGGGTGACTGCAGCAGCGTCTGCATCGGCGGCTGGCACAACGCCTGCCTCGGCATCCGCAATGCTGTCGCCGGCAGGACGGCCGGCGGCCAGCCAGCTTGTGGCATTGCCGGCGTTTGATGCGGCGGCCGACTGGCCGGCGCTGGCCACCGACGAAGCACCGGCGCTGCGTGCACTGGCCCAGGCCTGGGGCGTGCAACTGGCGGCCGGCGCGCCTTGTGGCCAGGCTGCCGCACAGGGCCTGGTGTGCTGGCGCCAGCGGGCCGGCAACCTGCCCTTGCTCAGCCAGCTTGACCGGCCGGTGGTGCTGGCGCTGGTGCGCGACGACGGCCGCCGGGCCTATGCCCAATTGCTGGCGCTGGGCAGCAGCGGCGCGGCGCTGGCTGCGGGCGGGCGGCGCTGGTCAGTGAGCAGCGCCCAGCTGGCCGCGCTGTGGCGCGGTGAGCTGGTGACCTTCTGGCGCCAGACCGATCGCCTCGCCCCCGGCCTGGCGCCGGGCGCCAGCGGGCCGGCCGTGGCCGCGCTGCACCAGGCCCTGGCACAGGCGGCAGGCACGCCAGACGCGGTGGTGCCAGCCAAGCCGGTCTATGACAGCGCGCTGCGCCAGCGGGTGGCCGAATTCCAGCTTGCTGCGGGCCTCAATCCCGACGGCCTGACCGGTCCCACCACCTTCATGCTGTTGAACCGGGCGCTGGCGGTGGACGAGCCGCGCCTGGCCCGGGAGTGATCCGCCATGTCCTACATCCTTGATGCCCTGCGCCGCGCTGAAGCCGAACGCCAGCGTAGTGGTGTGCCCGGCCTGCATGACCACACGCCGCTGGCCGCAGCAGCGGACGAAAGCAGCGGTGCCGGTGGGCCGAGCGCAACCGGCAGCCTGGCGGCGCGCTGGGCCACGCTGTTGCTGCTGGCGGCAATGGCACTGGCCGGCGCCTGGTGGCTGGGCCGTGGTGCCGGCGATGTGCCGCCGCCGCCGCAGCAGCGCGTGGCCACCGCACCGGCGGCCGCATTGGCTGTGCCAAGCGCCGCGCCGGCCGCCACACCACCATCGCCAGCGCCTATGCCATCCCAGTCACCAGCGCCAGCGCCAGCGCCAGTGCCGGCGCCAGTGCCGGCGCCGGCGCCAACCCAGGCACCAGCGCCATGGCCGACCCAAGGCCCCACGCCCCTGCCAAGCCGGCCAGCGGCGCCAACGCTTGCTGGGCCGACGCTGCCGCCGCCCACGATGGCGCAGCCAGCCACTGCAGCGCCTGCTGCGCAGCGCGCTGCTGCTGACCCGGTGCAAGACTGGGCCAGCTTGCCCGCGGCCAGCCGCGCCGCGCTGCCGCCGCTGGCCTGGTCGGGCGTGGTCTATGCCGAGCGTGCCGAGCAACGCCTGGTGGTCGTCAACGGCCAGGTGGCGCGTGAAGGTGATGTGCTGGCTGCCGGTTTGCAGTTGCTGCAGATCCGGCCGCGGTCGGTCTTGCTGCGCTGGCAGGGCCAGCGTTTCGAGATGCCGCTGTAGCCAGCGCTGCTGGCGGGCCCCTGCTGCCGTGCACCTGCGGCTTGGGGTTAGCGTGCAACAGGGCCGCCGTGGCCTTGGGGAAGAATCCAACCCCCAGCCACGAGGAGACTTCAGCATGCATTACTTCGTCACCGGTGCCACCGGCTTCATCGGCAAGCGGCTTGTCAAGGCACTGCTGGCGCGGCGCGGCACCACGGTGCACTTTCTCGTGCGCCCGGGCAGTGAAGGCAAGCTGGCCGACCTGTACACCTACTGGGGTGTGGGCAAAAACCGCGCGCTGCCAGTCAGCGGTGACCTGACGGCCAAGAAGCTGGGCGTCAGCGCCGAGGCCATCAAGGCGCTGAAGGGCCAGGTGGGCGCGGTCTACCACCTGGCGGCGGTGTACGACCTGAGCGCCGATGAAGACAGCCAGGTGCGGGTGAACATCGAAGGCACCCGCAACATGGTGGAGTTTGCCAAGGCCATCGACGCTGGCCATGTGCACCATGTCAGCAGCATTGCTGCCGCCGGCCTGTACGAAGGCGTGTTCCGCGAAGACATGTTCGACGAGGCCGAGGGCCTGGACCACCCGTACTTCATGACCAAGCACGAGAGCGAGAAGATCGTGCGCAAGGAATGCAAGCTGCCTTGGACGGTGTACCGCCCGGCCCTGGTGGTGGGCGACTCGACCACCGGCGAGATGGACAAGATCGACGGCCCGTACTACTTCTTCAAGCTGATCCAGCGCATGCGCCAGTTGCTGCCGCCGTGGCTGCCGTCGATGGGGCTGGAGGGCGGGCGCATCAACATCGTGCCGGTGGACTTTGTGGTCAAGGCACTCGACCACATCTCGCACAGCAAGGCCGACTTGAAGGGCCAGTGCTTCCACCTGGTCGACCCGCAGGGCTACCGCGTGGGTGATGTGCTCGACATCTTTGCCAAGGCCGCGCATGCGCCGAAGATGAATGTGTTCGTCAATGCCGCGCTGCTGGGCTTCATCCCCAAGAGCGTGAAGAAGGGGTTGATGGCGCTGGCCCCGGTGCGGCGTGTCTACAACGCGGTGATGAAGGACCTGGGCCTGCCCGAGGACATGTTCACCTTCATCAACTTTCCCACCCGCTATGACTGCCGGCAGATGGAGGCCGCGCTCAAGGGCAGCGGCATCGCCTGCCCGAACCTGAACGACTACGCCTGGCGGCTGTGGGACTACTGGGAGCGCCACCTCGACCCCGATCTGTTCATCGACCGCAGCCTCAAAGGCAGCGTGGGCGGCAAGGTGGTGCTGGTCACCGGTGGCTCCTCGGGCATCGGCCTGGCCGCCGCGTGCAAGTTTGCCGAGGCCGGTGCCATCACGGTGATCTGCGCGCGTGGTGAAGACAAGCTGGCTGCAGCCATGGCCGAAATCCACGCCCATGTCAAAGCCAAGGGCGCAGCGCCGGCCCAGGTGTTCAGCTACTCGGTGGACATTGCCGACGAGGCCGGCTGCGCCGCGTTTGTGCAGGCGCTGGAAGACAAACACGGCGGGGTGGACTTCCTGATCAACAACGCCGGCCGCTCGATCCGCCGCGCCATCGAGAACAGCTACGACCGCTTCCACGACTTCGAGCGCACGATGAGCCTGAACTACTTCGGCTGCCTGCGCGTCACCATGGGCCTGCTGCCGGGCATGGTGAAGAAGCGCAAGGGGCATGTGGTCAACATCAGCTCGATCGGTGTGCTGACCAATGCGCCGCGCTTTTCCGCCTACGTCGCCAGCAAGGCCGCGCTGGACGCCTGTACCCGCTGCGCCAGCAGCGAATATGCCGACCAGGGTGTGAGCTTCACCACCATCAACATGCCGCTGGTGCGCACGCCGATGATTGCGCCGACGCAGATCTACAAGAACGTGCCCACGCTGGCGCCCGAAGAAGCCGCTGACATGATTGCCCAGGCCTGCGTGGACAAGCCGGTGCGCATTGCCACCCGGCTGGGCATCTCGGGCCAGGTGCTGCATGCCTTGGCGCCGCGGGTGGCGCAGATCGTGATGAACACCAGCTTCCGCATGTTCCCTGACAGCGACGCCGCCAAGGGCGCCAAGAGCGGTGACAAACCAAAGCTGTCGGCCGAAGCCGTGGCGCTGCAGCAGATGATGCGCGGCATCCATTTCTGAGCCAGGCCACCCCGTGAACAGCGGTGATGCCAGCCCCCATCCAACGGGGTCGGCGGGGGCCATGCGCTGACGCTGGCGGAACGCTTGCTGGACAGCCTGATGTCCATGTCGCCACCCACACAGGTGGCGTGGCGTTCATGGACCCCAGGAGAGCAGCATGGTTGGCAAACAAGCCCGTTTCCGTTCACACAGCAAACCGGCGCGCCGCAGTGTGCTGGCCCTGGCCGCAGCGGCGGCGTAGTCAGGCACCACGCTGCCGGCAGCGGCTGATTTCATCTGGTCCGGTGGCAACGATGCCCCTGGCGGCACTGCACCCGATCTGATCGGCGCTGCAGCGCGCCGGCGCCGCTGCAGCTTCTTCCTACAATTGTGGTGGTTGCTGCAATGCACCATCACGCTTGGAAGGATCTGCGATGCCCACCCCACCCACTGCCGAGCACGACCTGGCCCACATCACGCCGCGCGACCAGGCCGAAATCCTGGCCCAGGCGCTGCCCTACATCCGCAAGTTCCACGGCAAGACCCTGGTCATCAAGTACGGCGGCAACGCCATGACCGACCCGGCGCTGCAGCAGGACTTTGCCGAGGACATCGTGCTGCTCAAGCTGGTGGGCATGAACCCGATCGTGGTGCACGGCGGTGGACCGCAGATCGATGAGGCGCTGGCCAAGATCGGCAAGAAGGGCACCTTCATCCAGGGCATGCGTGTCACCGACGAAGAGACCATGGAAGTGGTGGAGTGGGTGCTGGGTGGCGAGGTGCAGCAAGACATCGTCGGCCTGATCAACGCTGCCGGCGGCAAGGCCGTGGGGCTGACGGGGCGCGACGGCGCCATGATCCGCGCCCGCAAGCTGAAGATGCTGGACCGCGACGACCCGAGCAAGGAACACGACGTCGGCCAGGTCGGCGAGATCGTGTCCATCGACCCCAGCGTGGTCAAGGCCCTGCAAGACGACGCCTTCATCCCGGTGATCAGCCCAATCGGCTTTGGCGAGGACAACCAGAGCTACAACATCAATGCAGACGTGGTGGCCGCCAAGCTGGCCACGGTGCTCAAGGCCGAGAAGCTGGTGATGTTGACCAACATTGCCGGCGTGCTCGACAAGCAGGGCAAGCTGCTGACCGACCTGAGCGCGCGCCGAATCGATGAGCTGTTTGCCGACGGCACCATCTCCGGGGGCATGCTGCCCAAGATTGCCGGTGCGCTGGACGCGGCCAAGAGCGGTGTCAATGCGGTGCACATCATCGACGGCCGCGTGCCGCATGCCATGCTGCTGGAGATCCTGACCGACCAGGCCTATGGCACGATGATCCGCAGCCATTGACCCGGGCAGCGCCGATTTGCCCCATCGGCCGTGTTCCATGCAAAAGTGAAGTACCACTTCCGATTTGCATGCAATGACATCTTTCCCCCGCCACCAGGCGGCCGTGCTGCGCCAGCGCGCCAGCCAGTACCCGGTGGTCACCGTCACCGGGCCGCGCCAGGCGGGCAAGACCACGCTGTGCCGGCAGGGCTTTCCTGGCCTGCCTTACGTCAACCTGGAGCGGCCCGACCTGCGTGACTTTGCACTGGCCGATGCGCGCGGCTTCGTCCACCAGTACCGCGACGGCGCGGTGTTCGACGAAGTGCAGCATGTGCCGGCACTGCTGTCATGGATCCAGGCCGAGGTGGACGAGCGGCCGCGCCCGGGCGCCTTCATCCTGACCGGCAGCCACAGCTTCGAGCTGGCGGCCTCGGTCACCCAGAGCCTGGCCGGGCGCACCGCGCTGCTCAACCTGCTGCCGCTGTCGGTCAATGAGCTGCTGCAGGCTGGCCTTCGCCTGGACACCAACGCGCTGTTGCACCGGGGTGGCTACCCGCGCATCCATGCCGATGGGCTGGACCCTGCCGTGGCCTTGGGCAACTACTTCGCCACGTACGTCGAGCGCGACTTGCGCCAGTTGATCGAGCTGCGCAACTTGGACCAGTTCCGCCGCTTCGTGCGGCTGTGCGCCGGCCGCACCGGCCAGGTGCTCAACCTGGCCAGCCTGGGTGGCGACGTGGGCGTGTCGGGCCACACCGCGCGCGCCTGGCTCAGCTTGCTGGAGGCCAGCTTTGTGCTGCGCCTGCTGCCGCCGTGGTTTGCCAACTTGGGCAAGCGGCTGGTCAAAGCGCCCAAGCTGTATTTCTGCGATGTCGGGCTGGCGGCCTGGCTGATCGGCATCACCGATGTGCAGCAGTTGGCCACCCACCCACTGCGCGGCGCGCTGTTCGAAACCCTGGTGGTGATGGAGTTCGTCAAACACGCGCTGCACCATGGCCAACCGGCACAACTGCACTACTACCGTGACAGCGCGGGGCTGGAGGTCGACCTGCTGGTCGAGAACGGCCTGCCACCAGGCCAGCTGGGCCTGGTGGAAGTGAAGGCCGGCCAGACCTTCCACGCCGAGCAATTGCAGCCGATGCGGCGTGTGGCGGCGCTGCTGGGTGAGCGTGTGGCGCGGCAGATGCTGGTCAATGGCGGCGACCAGCATTGGCAACGCGACGGTGTGGAGGTGGTTGGCCTGCATGCCAAGGCGGCAGTGCGATGAGGCGGCCTGACGCCCGCACCGTGTGGCTGTTCGACCTGGACAACACCCTGCATGACGCCGGCAGCCAGGTGTTTGGCGAGCTGACACAGGCCATGCGCGCCTACACCCAGCAGGCTCTGCAGGTGGATGCCGACGAGGCGATGCGCTTGAACCTGCTGTACTGGCAGCGCTATGGCGCCACGCTGCTGGGCCTGCAGCGCCACCATGGCGTCAACGCGGCGCACTTCCTGCACCACACCCACCGCCTGCCTGGGCTGGAAGCGCGCGTGCGCGGCCACCGGGCCGATCTGCAGGCGTTGGCCAGGCTGCCGGGGCGCAAGTTCATCCTGAGCAACGCACCGCGCGCCTATGCACTTCGGGTGTTGGGCGTGCTGGGCATCGCAGCACTGTTCGACGGCGTGCTGGCCATTGAAGACATGGCGATGTTCGGCCAGTTGCGGCCCAAGCCCGACGCCCGCATGTTGCGCCGCATGGCCGTTCGCCTGCGGGTGCGCCCACACTGCTGCGTGCTGGTCGAAGACACGCTGGTGCACCAGAAGGCGGCCCGCCGTGTGGGCATGGGCACGGTGTGGATGCAGCGCTTCGCGCGCCGCAGCGCCACGGACCTGAGCCCGGCACGCTGGTCGATGCGCCCGGCCTATGTCGACCGGCGCCTGCGCACGCTGCGCTTGTTGGGGCGCTGACCCGCTGCGGCGTGCATGCGAACATCATTGCAGCCGAGTTGCCCATGGACGACGACCCCTACCTGCACCTGCCGCAACTGCGCGGTTGCCTGACGCCGGCCGCGCTGTCGACGGTGCGCGTCACGCCCCAAGCCCTGGCCGGTTGGGACGCCCAGGCCAGCGCACGTGGCCTGCCGCCTGACTGGCGCTGGACTGACGCCCAGATCGAGGCCTCGCGCCGCGCGCTGTTGGGTGCCTTCAACCCACCGCAAGACCTGTGGGTGTTCGGCTACGGCTCGCTGATGTGGGACCCGGGCATCCACTTCTGCGAAGTGCGGCGGGCCGGTCTGGCCGGCCATGCCCGCCGCTTCAGCTACAAGACCGTGCTGGGTCGCGGCACGCCCCGGCATCCGGCGTTGACGCTGGCGCTGGAGCCCGATGCCGGCGCTGGCGCGGCCGGTTGCCACGGCCTGGTGTTCCGCGTGCCAGCACACAGCGCCGACGCAGAATCGGCCATGCTCTGGCGGCGCGAAATGGTCCGTGGTGGCTACTGCCCGCAGCTGCTGGAGGTGGCCACGCCGCAAGGTCCGGTCACGGCACTGGCCTTCCTGGCCAACCCCTTGCACCCGGGCCATGTGGGCACGCTGGCGCTGGCTGAATCGGCGGCCATCATTGCCAGTGCGCAAGGGCCGATCGGCCGCAACCGCGACTACCTTTGCCAGCTCGATGGACAGCTGCTGCGCCTGGGCATTGATGACCCGTACATCCATGCGCTGTGGGCAGCGGTGCGGGCCTTGGCACCTGACTGAGCAAGCGCTGCCAGCATGTTGGCCGGCCCGCGCCGGCGCCAGCAGGGCGCTGTGCCAGAATGAATTTCAACCCCCACCCAGCCCTCGATGACGCCCGCCGCGATGCCCACCGTGATGCCCGCAGTGATGCCCGCAGTGATGCCCGCCGAGACGCCCGCCGAGATGCCAGCCGCCGTTCCCGAGGGCAGCAGCGCAGCCGGCGATGCGGCACCCGCAGCCGCCGCGCTGCGGGTGGTGGCCGACACCAGTGCCCGCAAGCGGCCCAAGCCCGGTGAACGGCGGGTGCAGATCCTGCGGACCCTGGCCACCATGCTGGAGCAGCCGGGCGCTGACCGCATCACCACCGCTGCGCTGGCAGCGCGCCTGCAGGTCAGTGAGGCGGCGCTGTACCGCCACTTCGCCAGCAAGGCGCAGATGTTCGAGGGGCTGATCGAGTTCATCGAGTCCAGCGTGTTCACGCTGGTCAACCAGATCACCGAGCGTGAGATTGGCGGCGCGCTGCAGGCCCAGCGCATCGTGGTGATGCTGCTGCAGTTCGGCGAGAAGAACCCCGGCATGGTGCGGGTGATGGTGGGTGATGCGCTGGTGTTCGAGCATGAACGGCTGGGCACGCGCATGAACCTGTTCTTCGACCGCTTGGAGGGCCAGCTGCGCCAAAGCCTGCGTGGCGCCGCCGACGACTCAGGCTCGGCCACGCCCACCGTGGACGCTGCGGCACTGGCCTCGGGCCTGGTGGCCCTGGTGCTGGGCCGGCTGCAGCGCTTTGCCCGCTCGGGCTTTCGTCGCCAGCCCACTGAGCACCTGGACATGCTGCTGCAGCGCCTGACGCAGTGACCGGCCAGGCGACGGTGGCGGCCTGCCCGTCCGGCACAGCCTGGTTCCATCTGCCCGACGGCGCCGGCCGCCTGCAACTGTGGCCACACAAGGCTGCCTACGATCCCGACGCCGGCTTGCTGCTGGTGGCCGATGCCCACCTGGGCAAGGCGGTGTCGTTCCGCCGCCTGGGCGTGCCGGTGCCCGAGGCCACCACCGCTGCCGCGTTGGCGCAACTGGACTTGCTGCTGGCTGCCACCGGCGCGCAGGGCATCGTCTTCCTGGGTGACCTGCTGCACTCGGCAAGGGCCCATGCCGCCGGCACCATGGCCGCCGTCATTGCCTGGCGGGCCCGCCACGCGGCGCTGAACCTCACCCTGGTGCGGGGCAACCATGACGCGCATGCCGGCGACCCACCCGCCGCGTTGGGCGTGCGCGTGGTCGATGGCCCGCTGCGCTGCGGCCCCTGGGCGCTGCAGCACCAGCCTGCGGCGGTGCCAGGCGCCTATGCGCTGGCCGGCCATGTGCACCCTGGGGTGGTGGTGGCCGGGCGCGCCCGCCAGCGCTTGCGCCTGCCGTGTTTTCACTTTGCCGCACAACAGGGTGTGCTGCCGGCCTTCGGCCCGTTCACAGGGCTGCATGTGCTTGCCGGCGGGCCGCAGCTGCGCCAGTTTGCCGTGGGCGGCGGCACGGTGCTGGCCTTGTCTGCAAACGTAAACTGGGCTGCATGACGTCCACCGCACTCGATGCCTTGGTTGCCCGCGCCGACCTGCTGCTCAAACGCCTGGAGCGCATCCTGCCGCATGCGCTGAGCGCGCCGGATTGGGATGCGTCGATTGCCTTCCGCTACCGCAAGCGCGGCGCCTCGGGCTGGCTGCAGCCGGTGCGCCTGGTGGCGCCCATCGCCTTGTCCGACTTGAAAGAAGTGGACGGCCAGAAGCAGCGCCTGGTGCGCAACACCGGGCAGTTCGTGGCCGGTGTGCCGGCCAACAACGTGCTGCTGACCGGCGCGCGTGGCACCGGCAAGAGCAGCCTGATCAAGGCCTGCCTGAATGAATTTGCGCCGCGTGGCCTGCGCCTGATCGAGGTCGACAAGGCCGACCTGATCGACCTGCCCGACCTGGTGGACCTGGTGGCCGACCGGCCCGAGCGCTTCATCGTGTTCTGCGACGACCTGAGCTTCGACGAAGGTGAGCCCGGCTACAAGGCATTGAAGAGCATCCTCGACGGCAGCATTGCCGCAGCCAGCGACAACCTGCTGATCTACGCCACCAGCAACCGCCGCCATCTGTTGCCTGAGTACATGAAGGAGAACCTGAGCTACACCCACACCGATGATGGCGAAGTGCACCCGGGCGAGGTGGTGGAGGAGAAGATCTCGCTCAGCGAGCGCTTCGGCCTGTGGATCAGCTTCTACCCGTTCAGCCAGCCTGAGTACCTGGCGATCGTGGCGCAGTGGCTGCGGCACTTTGGCGTGGCCGACAGCGCCATTCAAACCGCACGCCAGCCCAGCCTGGTGTGGGCGCTGGAGCGCGGCTCGCGCTCGGGCCGGGTGGCCTACCAGTTTGCGCGTGACTGGGCGGGGCGCGACCATGCTGCCGACCAACTGCCCACGCCGGTGGCCGACGACACCTCGCCCGACGTGCTGGACCGTGACTGACAGCGCGCCGGTCACCAGCGCGGTCACCAGCGCGATCACCAGCGTTGATGGCGTGGACCGGGGCCAGCGCCCCACCACCGACGTGGCCGTGGGGGTGTTGATCCAGCGCGATGCAGCCGGCCGCGACAGCAGCTTTTTGCTCACCAGCCGGCCCGCTGGCAAGGTCTACGCCGGACATTGGGAGTTTCCGGGCGGCAAGTTCGAGCCGGGCGAAACACTGGCCCAGGCACTGCGGCGCGAGCTGCATGAAGAGCTGGGCATCACCATCGGCACGGTGCTGCCCTGGCAGCAAGAGGTCTTCGACTACCCGCATGCCCGGGTGCGGCTGCACTTCTGCAAGGTCTACGACTGGAGCGGTGCATTCGAGATGCGTGAAGCCCAGCAAATGGCCTGGAGCGGCCTGCCGGTCAGCGTGGCCCCGGTGCTGCCCGGCACGCTGCCGGTGTTGCGCTGGTTTGCCGCCGAGCGTGGTTTTGCCGGTGCGCTGCTGGTTGGCGGTTGAACATCAGCAAGCGGCTGCCACGCCCAGCGGTGTGCCAAAGCCCGCCAGCACCTGCTCGATCAATGTCCAGTCTGGCGCAATCTGCTTGTCCAGCAGCAGCAGCGCCAGGCCATGCACCAAGGCCCAGGCATGCAGGGCGGTGGCCTTGCGCTGGGCCGCTGTCCAGTGCGGCGGCAGCAGCCGGGCGATGTCGTCGCGCAGGCCGCGCATGGCTGCCGGCACCTGGCCAGGCTCGGCGTCAAGCAAGTCAGTCGGCTGGGCGTAACTGAACACCAGGCGGAACAACACCGGGTTGGCCGCAGCAAAGCGCACATAGGTCAAACCACTGGCCAGGAAGCCTGCCGCGCCGCCACCGGCTTGTGTGCTGGCGTGACGCTGGGCATGCGCCAGCCGGTCCAGCCCTTCATGGGCCAGCGCGGCTTTCAAGGCCTGCTTGTCGGGAAAGTGGCGGTAGATCGCGGTGGCACTGACGCCCACTTCACGCGCCACCTCGCGCAGGCCCAGGTCATCGACCGAGCGGTCCTCGATCAGCTTGAGCCCCGCCTCGAGCAAGGCATTGCGCAAATCACCATGGTGGTAGCGGCGGGGTGCCTGGGACCGGGGTGCCCCTGCAACGAACTCAGGTTTCATGTTGACACTGTAAGCATGACGCGGCAAGATGTGCGCACTGTCAACATTATCGCGTCAGCGATGCCCCGCCTGCATTGCCGTGGGCACCAACCGGGAACCGAACACCATGTCCAGCCGCATTGAAGCCGCCCTGCGCAAGACCGTCTCCCAAGGCGTGTTGAAACTCGCCGCCTACAACCGCAGGCGCATGGCTGAGCCGGCCGAGCCCAACCCGTTCCTGAGCGGCCTGAACGCGCCGATGGACCGTGAGCTGACGCTGGAGAACCTGGTGGTGCAGGGCAGCATCCCCGCCACGCTGGACGGCCGCTACTTGCGCATCGGCCCCAACCCCATCAGCCAGCCGGACGGCGCCAGCCACCACTGGTTTGTCGGCGACGGCATGGTGCACGGCCTGCGCCTGCAAGCCGGCCGGGCGCTGTGGTACCGCAACCGCTGGGTGCGCTCCACTGCAGTCAGCCAGGCGCTGGGCGAGCCCAAGGCGCCGGGCCCGCGCCATTTCAGCGACACCGTCAACACCAATGTGGTGGGCCATGCCGGCAAGACCTGGGCCCTGGTGGAAGCCGGTGGCTACCCGGTGGAGCTTGGCGATGAGCTGCAGACCGTGGCGCACAACCCGTTCGAGGGCACGCTCAAGGGCAGCTTCACCGCCCACGGCCACCGTGACCCGGCCAGCGGCGAGCTGCATGGCATCTGCTACGAAGCCACCGACACCGACACCATCCGCCATGTGGTGGTGGGCACCGACGGCCGGGTGCGGCGCGAAGAGCCCATCGCGGTGAAACATGGCCCCAGCGTGCATGACTGCATGATCACGGCGCAGTACGTGATCGTGCTCGACCTGCCGGTCACCTTCTCATTGCCCACCCTGGTGGCGGGCTACACCTTCCCCTACACCTGGAACCCGGCGCACAAGGCCCGCGTGGGGGTGCTCAAGAAAGACGCGCCGGGCAGCGACATCGTCTGGTGCGATGTCGACCCGTGCTACGTGTTCCACCCCTGCAATGCCTACGAGCGCGCCGACGGCAAGATCGTGCTGGACGTGGTGGCCCACGCCAAGATGTTCGAGCACAGCCGCATCGGGCCGAATGCCGAGACATCGGCGTTCGAGCGCTGGACCATCGACCTCGCAGCACGCAGCGTGCAGCGCCGGGTGATCGACAGCACGCCGCAGGAGTTTCCGCGGCCTGACGAGCGCCGCATCGGCCAGCCTTACCGGTTTGCCTACACCGCCGGCCTGCAGCGTGACCAGGCCGGTGAATTTGCCGGCGCCAGCCACCTGATCCGCCACGACCTGCAGACCGGCGCGCGTTGCGTGCATGACTTCGGCGCTGGCTGCCATGTGGGTGAGTTCGTGTTCGAGCCCAAGCACGCCGGCGCGGCCGAGCACGAAGGCTGGCTGATGGGCCTGGTGGTCAATGCCACCAGCCAGACCACCGATTTCGTGATCCTGGATGCGCAAGATTTCAGCGGCGCGCCGCAGGCGGTGGTGACACTGCCGCACCGCGTGCCGGCGGGCTTCCACGGCAACTGGGTGCCCACCGTCGCTTGAGCGCCGCCGCCAGGGCGGGTGGCTACACTCGCCCGATGATCTGGCTTGATTCGATTGCCTGGGATGGCAACGGCCTGGTGCCCGTCATCACCCAGGAGCAGGGCAGCGGCGACGTGCTGATGTTTGCCTGGATGAACCGCGAGGCCCTGGCACGCACCGCTGCACTGGGCCAGGCGGTGTACTGGAGCCGCTCGCGCCAACGGCTGTGGCACAAGGGCGAACAAAGCGGGCACTTCCAACAGGTGCACAGCATCCGCATGGACTGCGACGCCGACGTGCTGCTGCTCACTGTCAGCCAGCTGGGCCACACGCCTGGCATCGCATGCCACACCGGCCGCCACAGCTGCTTCTTTCAGCAGCTGCAAGACGGCGGCCAGGGCAAACAGTGGCACAGCACGGCACCGGTGCTGCAAGACCCTGCCAGCATTTACCAGCGATGAGCAGCGCCACCTCACAAGACCTGCTCGCGCGCCTGGCCGACGTGCTGGAAAGCCGCCTGCCCGCCAACGGCGGCGACCCCGACAAAAGCTATGTCGCCCGCTTGTATTCCAAAGGCACCGACGCCATCTTGAAAAAGGTGGGTGAAGAGGCCACTGAAGTGGTGATGGCTGCCAAGGACGGTGACCGCGCCAAGACTGTCAACGAGGTGGCCGACCTGTGGTTCCACAGCATGGTGCTGTTGGCCCACATGGGCCTGAAGCCGGCCGACGTGCTGGCCGAGCTGGCCCGGCGCGAGGGTTTGCCGGGTCTGGAAGAATTTGCCTTGCGCAAGGCGTTGCAACGTGAAAAGGGGGGCAACTGATGGCCAACATGGACAACCCGGTGGTGGTGCTCAGCGGCGAGACCGAGTCTTCGCTGCGCACCGTCGGCCACATCAGCTATGCGCTGCACGCCATCGTGGCGGTGGGCGCGGTGCTGCCCGGCGCCCAGGGCAGCGTGCTGCTGTTGCTGGTGGCGTTTTTTCTCGATCTGTACAAGCGTGGTGATGCCCAGGGCTCCTGGCAGGAAAGCCATTTCCGCTGGCGCATCCGCAGCGTGGTCTTCAGCGCCATCGCCTACGCCGTCACCGCGCCGCTGTGGCTGCTGCTGATCGCGCCGGGCTGGATCGCCTGGGGCGTCATTTCGCTGTGGTTCCTCTACCGCGTGCTGCGTGGCTGGCTGGCGCTGAATGACCGCCGGCCAGTGCCGGCCTGACCCTGATTGGACAAGCCAAGCGCCATGTCTGCTGACCCGAACTGCATCTTCTGCAAGATCGTTGCCGGCCGGATCCCGGCCAAGAAGGCGCATGAAGACGATGAACTTCTGGCCTTCCACGACATCCACCCGTGGGCGCCGGTGCACATCCTCATCATCCCCAAGCAGCACATCGTCGGCATGGACCATGTGCTTGACGACCATGCGCCGATACTGGGCCGGATGATGGTGCTGTCAGCCCGGCTGATGCGCGAGCTGGGCGTGATCAACGGCTATCGGCATGTGATCAACACCGGGCCCGACGGCCGCCAGGAGGTGATGCATCTGCACCTGCATGTGATGGGCGGGCCCAGGCCCTGGGCCAAGGGCTGAGCTGCGGCGCCTGCCACTGCCGGGCGGGGCCTGCTCACCTAGAATCAATGGTTTCGCGCGTTCAGCGCGTCAGGAGTTTGAACATGGGATCCTTCAGCATCTGGCACTGGCTCATCGTGCTGCTTGTGGTGGTGCTGATCTTCGGCACCAAGAAGCTCAAGAACATGGGCAGTGACCTGGGCTCGGCGGTCAAGGGCTTCAAGGACGGCGTCAAGGACGGCGGCAGCGCGGCCGATACCAGCACCACGCCAGCACAGCAGGTCACCACCCACAAGGCGGTTGACGCCAACACGGTGGACGTTGAGGCCAAGACCAAGTCATGACCGCCCGCAGGCCGGCTGCAGCCAGGCCCTGGCCCTTCAATGATTGACTTCGGTTTCGACAAGATTGCGCTCATCGGCGCCGTGGCGCTGATCGTCATCGGCCCCGAGAAGCTGCCACGCGTGGCGCGCACCGTGGGCACGCTGATGGGCAAGGCCCGGCGCTACGTGGCCGATGTCAAGGCCGAGGTCAACCGCACCATCGAGCTGGAAGAACTGCAGAAGATGAAGTCGCAGTTCGAGACCGCGGCGCGTGATGTCGAGCAGAGCGTGAACAACGACATCAGCAGCGCCAACCAGGCCTTCAACCAGCACGTCAACGATGTGACAGCGGGTCTGGACGGCAGCGGCGCTGACGGTTTTGCCAGCCTGGGCAGCACGCTGGAAACCCCCGTCCCCAGCTACAAGCGGCCCAACAAGCGCTGGCGCCTGAAGCGCAGCGCCGTGCCACGCTGGTACAAGCAGCGCGCCGGCCTCAAGGGCCATGTGCAATCGGGCGCGGCGCGGGTGGCGCGCCACCGCCCGGCGGCACTGAAGTGAGCGCCTTGCGCACTGGGGTGGCACATGGCTGATCCACAAGACGAGCTGGCCGGCACCGAGCAGCCCTTTGTCTCGCACCTGGTCGAGCTGCGTGACCGGCTGGTGCGTGCCTTCATCGCGGTGGGCGTGGTCTTTGGCGTGCTGTGCCTGTGGCCCGGGCCGTCGGGGCTGTACGACCTGCTGGCCGCACCGCTGGT